>JAOAPT010000409.1 GCA_025463045.1 Candidatus Solibacter sp. | reverse complement strand
CATCGTTCGCCACATGCACCGGAGCATTCATCGTGTCGGAAAGATCGAACCCGAGGTGCACCTGCTGGTCGACCTTCTGGCCCTTATACAAATAGTTGCGCACGTCGGCGAACATCGATTCCTCTTTACCCCAGTGGAGGAAGGGTCCGTTCCAGAGGATCTTCTCCTCCGTCTTGAGGCGGAGGTCGGCGAGTTGCTGATTATTCTTCCGCCGCATTTCGCCGTTAATCTTGAGGAAGCGCGACAGCATGTCGGGTCCGGGCGCGAGCGTGCCGTCGGGATCGATCTGGTTCACGAGCTTGGAAATCAGCGCGTCGTCGATCGGGAAATCGCGCGTGCGGAATTTCTTCGGGAAGAGCTTGTACCAGAACTGCGCGGTGGCTTCGGTGCCGGCGAGATTGCGCGCGAACACCATCGGAACGGTGGTGTCCGGCAGATCCCACGGGTAGCCGAACATCGCGAAACGCTGCTCCGGATGGCCGGGCAGCGGGAAACTGCGGAACGTGTACTTGCCGGCCTTCACGCCGGCTTCGCTCCACGATCCGCCAGGCGTCATGACCGCGAGCTCCATGCCGCCCTGATTGATATAGTGCTGCGCGTCGTCTGGCGTGACGCGCGGCGCGGCGAGCACCACCTTCACATTCGCGGACGTCGAATCGGTGCGCCCACGGAAGTCGTCGGAGACCGCCTCGACGACGATCCGCGCGTCGCCGTCTTTCAGGTTGGCGGCTTTGTTCTTGCCGGCCTCGAACTTCACCGTCTGCGCAGGCTGATGGCGCCGCACGAAGACGCGGTGCGCGGGGCTCTCCTGTTCGAGCAGCGGCAAGCGCGTGCCGTTCTGTTCGATGTACGCGCTGACCTTGCGCACGCCGTGCGGATTGGTGATCGTCACCGCTACCGGCGTGCTCAGCCCTACTGTCTTGACCTCGGGCGTAATCGCCAAGGTCGTGTTTCCGGAAATCATGAAAACGGCCACCAGAGCGATGACCGCGAGAAGAAGAATGCCGATAATTGCTTTCACTATTTTTTGACCCAGGAATCTAACCAATCAATAAACGTCTTGTACCAGAGAATGCTGTTCTGCGGCTTGAGCACCCAGTGCCCTTCATCGGGAAAGAGCAGCAGCTTGGAAGGGACTTTCTGAAGTTGCAGCGCCGTGAACAACTCTAATCCTTGATTATACGGAACGCGGAAATCCTGCTCGCCGTGAATCACCAGCGTCGGCGTTTTGAATTCCTTCGCGAAGTTGTTGGGCGACCACTTGGCGTACTCCTCCGGGTGGTCCCACGGATTGCCGCCGTATTCCCACAGCGGGAACCACAGCTCTTCCGTGGCGCCGAATTCGCTGGTCAGGTTGTACACGCCGGCGTGCGAGATCAGCGCTTTGAAGCGCTGCGTGTGCCCGAGAATCCAATCCACCATGTAGCCGCCGTACGATCCACCGGCCGCCGTCATCTTGCTGCCATCGGCGTACGGCATGTCGGTGACGATGTGATCGGCTACCGCCATCAGGTCGTCGTACGCGCGGCCGCCCCAATCGTCGTTGATCTCGTCGATGAACTTCTGGCCGTACCCCGTCGACCCGCGGGGATTGGGCATCACCACTACATATCCCGCCGCGGCGAAGACCTGCGCGTTCCAGCGGTATGTCCACGCGTGTCCCCAGAAACCTTGCGGACCTCCGTGGATCAGCATGAGCACCGGATACTTGCGCGACGCGTTGAAATCCGGCGGTTTCACGACGAAGCTCTGGACCTTCGCGCCGCCCGCGCCATCCACCCAGAACTCCTCGGGCGAAGTCATCTGCGCCGCGCTCAGCGTCGCGTCATTGAGATGCGTCAACGCTACCGGCGCACCGCCGGTCGACGCGGCGCGATAAATCTCGGAGGGCGCCACGGCCGACTGCTGCGTGTACACCATCGTTTTCCCGTTGCGCGTGAACTGCATGTCATCGAGCTCGTTATCGCCGCTCGCTGCCACCTTGACGGCGCCGCCGCCCAGCGGGATCACTTGGATCGCCTGCCGCCCGCGATCCGTCGTGGTGAAGAACAGGCTGCCCGAATCGGGCGACCAGGCGAAGCTGTTGACCCAACGGTCCAGGCTCTCGGTCAGGTTCGTGACGCGGCCCGAGCTGCGCTCTAGCGTCATCAGGCGGAAGCGATCGCTTTCGTACCCGCCGCGCAATTGCGCGCGCCACGCGAGATACTTTCCGTCCGGCGAATAGCGCGGGTTCGAATCGCTCCCCGGCGTGATCGTGATCTTGCGCGATTGGCCGCCGGCGATCGAAACCACATACAGATCGGAGTTTGTGCTGACCGCCGGCACCGGGTCCGCATTCATGCTATAGCAGACCTCCTGGCCGTCGGGGGAGACGTCGAAATCGTCGCCGCCGAGTGAGAAGGGCAGCGCGTCGCGCGGTCCGGGCGTCAGATCTTTCGCCGCGCCGCCGGCGATCGGGGCCACCAGGATGTGCGTGCGGCGCTTGCCCTGCCAGTGCGTCCAATGGCGGTAGAGGAGTTCCGTGTAGATGCGAGCCTTCACTTTGCTCGCCTTTTCCGCGTCGAGCAGTTTCTGATTGCACGCGTCGTCCGCGCCGCATTCCGGATAGACTTCGCTCGTGAACACGACGTTCTTGCCGTCGCCCGAGAGCACGTGGCCGTCTGCCTCAGTCGCAACGTTGGTCACCTGTTTGGCGTTGCCGCCATCCGGGTCCATCATCCAGACCTGCGATGCTCCGCCGCGATCGCTGATGTACGCGATGCGCTTCGAATCGGGCGACCAGCGCGGACGCTGATTGGCTTCGCCGTCATGCGTGATCTGCTGTGGCGCGCCGCCGTTCAGCGGGACGATCCAGATCTGCACGGGTTTCTTGTTGGCCGCCACGTCAACGGACTGCACCTGGAACGCTACCCATTTTCCGTCAGGCGAGATCTGTGGGTCGGCGAGCCGCTTCAACTCGAGCAGAGCGTTGACATCGAACGGTTTTTTCTGCGCGAACGCGAAGGCGCAGAAAGCCAGCAGAAACAGTAGCCGTCGCATATGTCGATTGTAACGCCCGTACACCGGAATTCACCTGTATTTCGAGCATTTCACGCCCGGCCAGATCCGATCAATCGGCCGCATGTTAACATGAGTGTTTCCCCAACTACCTTGATAAAAGCCGTCAAAGGAACCAGAGATTTACTGCCCCCGTCCACCGAAGTCTGGAATCGGGTGGAACAGGTGGCGCGCGCGATTTTTCGGGCCTATAACTACCACGAGATCCGCACCCCGATTTTCGAGGAAACACAGCTCTTTTCGCGCGGCGTCGGCACTGAAACCGACATCGTCACCAAGGAGATGTACACTTTCGAGGATCGCGACGGAAGCTCGCTGACCCTGCGTCCGGAGAACACCGCCTCCGTCATTCGCGCTTACATCGAGCATCGACTGGACCAGCGTACGGGCGTGCAGAAGTTGTACTACATCGGCCCGATGTTCCGCCGCGAGCGGCCGCAGAAAGGGCGCTACCGCCAGTTTTTCCAGATCGGCGCCGAGGCCATCGGGTCGGACTCGCCGATGATCGACGCCGAGGTGATCGAACTCGTAGTGGAGATTCTCAGGGGCGTCGGACTCAGCGGCTTTAAGCTGCTAATCAATTCCGTGGGCGACCACAACTGCCGCCCGCAATACGTCGAGAGATTGAAGGCGGAGCTTGCGGATAAAGCGGCGTCGATGTGCAGCGATTGTCAGCGGCGTGCGGAGACGAATCCGCTGCGTGTCCTGGATTGCAAAGTCGAGGCGGACCAGCCGATCATCGACGCGCTGCCTCACATCACAGATTTTCTCTGCGATGATTGCCGCAAGCATTTCGACGCAGTGAAGCAATACCTGACCGATCGCGGAATCGAGTACGAGGTTCGTCCGCGCATGGTGCGCGGGCTGGATTACTACATGCGGACCACGTTCGAGGTGGTTCACGGAGCGCTCGGCGCGCAGAATTCCGTGCTCGGCGGCGGCCGCTACGACGGGCTCGCCGAATCGCTGGGCTCCAAGGTGCACGCGCCGGGAATCGGATTTTCGATCGGGGAAGACCGCCTCGTGATGAGCGTGGAGGGCGACCAAACTCCGGCCGCGCTCGATCTCTTCATCGCGCCGCTGGGCGACGCAGCGTTGCGGCATGCCGCGATACTGGCGCGCGATTTCCGGCGCAGCGGGCTCTCGGTGGAACTCGTCGAGGGAAAACTGAAGCGCGCGATGGAGATCGCCAACAAACTGGGCGCGCGATATACCCTGATCATCGGCGACAATGAAATCGCCGCCGGGCGCTATGCGCTGAAGAACATGTCCACGGGCGAGCAAGTGGAACTGACGCACGACGAAATTGCCGCGCGCCTCGCGCCGTCAAAGTGAAAAGATAGCTATGGAAACCTCTGTTGCACTGGATTTTCTGGGCGACCTTCGCCGCACTCACATGTGCGGAGAACTGCGCGCCGCCAACGCGGGCCAAAAGGTCCTTCTCATGGGATGGGCGCATCGCCGCCGGGATCACGGCGCGGTGATCTTTATTGATATGCGCGATCGCACCGGTCATACGCAGGCCATCTTCCACGAGGACATCGACCCCGCGATCCACAAGCGTGCCGAAGAGGTTCGCGCCGAGTACGTGATCGCCGTGGAAGGCACGGTCGAACTGCGCTCGCAGGCCACCGTCAATCCGAACATGCCGACGGGCGAGGTGGAAGTCGTCGCCTCGAAAATCTGGATTCTCAACGAATCGCGTACGCCGCCGTTCCCGATGGAAGAGCACGTGGACGTCGCCGAAGACGTGCGCCTGAAGTACCGCTACGTCGATTTGCGCCGCCCGCAGATGCAGCGGAATATCATCCTGCGGTCGCAGATTTCGTTCGCAGTACGCGAGTTCCTGAACTCCGAAGGCTTCCTCGAGATCGAGACGCCATTCATGACGCGCAGTACGCCGGAAGGCGCGCGCGATTACCTGGTGCCCAGCCGCGTGCAGCCCGGAACATTTTATGCGCTGCCGCAATCGCCGCAAATCTTCAAGCAGCTTTTGATGATCTCGGGCTTCGAGAAGTATTTTCAGATCGTCCGCTGCTTCCGCGATGAAGACCTGCGTGCCGATCGCCAGCCGGAATTCACCCAGATCGATCTGGAGATGAGCTATCCGCAGCAGCCGCAGATCTTCGCCGTGATCGAGCCGCTGATCCAGAAGGTCTGCAAGGTCGCGGGCTACGATGTGGCCCCCACCTTCCCGCGCATCACGTATGCGGAAGCGATGCGGAATTACGGCAGCGATAAGCCCGACACGCGCATTCCGCCGATGCATCCCGTGGGCGATCTGCTGCCCGAATTGGCGGTCCTCGGACTGCCGCTGGTGGCGATTCACATTCCCGGGTGCGGCACGCCGAGCCGCAAAGAGCGCGACGAATTCAAAGCGATCGGACAGGAGAAGGGGCTCCGCGTTTACGACGACCCGAAACGCCTGGAGCGCGATTATCCCGAGCAGATGGCGAAGATCCGCGAGCGCTGCGGCGCGAAGGAAGACAGCCTGCTCGTGCTCGCCACGTGGGGCGGGGCCGAGCCTCCGGTGCGGCGTCCCGAGGAAACGGTTTATCAGGCGTGCGGACAGTTGCGCCTTGCGCTCGCTTCGAAGTTCAACGACCGGCACAAGCTGCTCGATCCGAAAAATTTCCAGTTCCTGTGGGTCGTCGATTTCCCGATGTTCGAGTGGAACGACGAAGACAATCGCTGGGTCGCCGCGCACCATCCGTTCACCAGCGTGCACGATGAAGACATCGACCTGCTCACCGCCGACCCGGCGAAGTGCCGCGCCAAGAGCTACGATCTGGTGCTCAACGGCGTCGAACTCGGCTCCGGCTCGATCCGTATTCACCGGCGCGATGTGCAGGCGAAGGTCTTCGCGGCGGTCGGTTTCAGCGATGAGGAAGCTCGCCGCCGCTTCGGATATCTGCTCGAAGCGCTGGAATACGGCGCACCGCCGCACGGCGGAATCGCGTTGGGACTCGATCGCCTGGTGATGATCCTGGCGGGCGAAACGTCGATTCGCGAAGTCATTCCGTTCCCGAAAACGGCGCGCGGTACGGACCTGATGTCCGACGCTCCGGCGCCCGTTCCGGATCGCGCTTTGAAGGAACTCGGCATCGCGTTGCGGGCTCCCGGGAAGTAGTTCGGCCAATTTTTGGCCGGACACTTCTGGCAAATCATTTGTTATCAGTGTGCTCTTCAAGTCCCGGCCAATCCATTGGCCGGGATTTTCACGTGGGACAATATTTCTCATGAAGCCCCTCGTGGTGCTCTTGGCCGCTGCTGCCGTTATGCCCGACCTTTCTCAACTCAAAGAAATGAGCGCGCGGTTCGCTCCCGTCACGCTGAAATACGATACATCCAAGCTCTCGCCCGGCGATCGCAAGGCGCTCGCGAAACTCGTCGAGGCCGCGCGGGTTCTCAACCCGCTGTTCATGGACCAGTTGTGGAGCGGCAATCGCGAACTCTATGCGCGCTTGAAGAAAGACACGACGCCGCTGGGCAAGGAACGCCTCCACTACTTCTGGCTGAACAAGGGGCCGTGGAGCGATCTCGACGGGCACACTGCTTTCATCCCCGGCGTGCCGGAGCGCAAGCCACTCGGCGCGAATTTCTATCCCGAAGACATGACGCGTGAAGAGTTCGAAGCCTGGGTTAAGAAGTTAGACCCTGCGGCGCGGGAGCAGGCGATGGGCTTCTTCAGCGTGATCCGCCGCGACGCGAAAAAGCAGCTCACGCAGGTGCCGTATTCGAAAGCGTATGAGGCCGACCTGAAGCAGGCTGCTGCGCTGCTGCGCGAGGCTGCGGCCCTCACTGAGAATGCGTCGCTGAAGAAATTCCTCACGTTGCGCGCCGACGCCTTCGCGTCGAACGACTACTACGCGAGCGACGTCGCGTGGATGGATCTCGACGCGCCGCTCGATATCACGATCGGGCCATACGAGACGTACAATGACGAGCTCTTCGGCTACAAGGCGGCCTTCGAGGCGTACATCACGATCCGCGACGAGGCGGAGACCAACAAGCTGAAGACCGTCGCCGCGCACCTGCAGGAAGTTGAGAATAACCTGCCGATCGACGCGCGCTACAAGAATCCGAAGCTCGGCGCCTCCGCGCCGATTCGCGTCGTCAACGAAGTCTACGCGTCGGGCGATGGCGCGCACGGCGTCCGCACCGCGGCGTTCAATCTGCCGAACGACGAGCGCGTGATCAGCGAGAAGGGCAGCGCGCGTATCATGCTGAAGAACGTTCAGGAGGCCAAGTTCGCTGCCAACCTGATTCCGATCTCAAGCCACGTACTGCCGAAAAAAGCGCAGGAAGACCTGAGCTTCAACTACTTCTTCACGCATATTCTGGCGCACGAGCTCAGCCACGGGATCGGTCCGCACCAGATTCAGATCGCCGGACGCGCCACCACACCGCGCCAGGAATTGAAGGAACTCTACAGCGCCATCGAAGAGGCTAAGGCCGACATCACCGGTCTGTTCATGCTCGAATACCTCTACGACAAGAAGCTGATGGATGGCCCCGGGTACGAACAAAAGCTGTACACGACGTTCCTCGCATCGGCGTTCCGCTCGGTCCGCTTCGGCGTTACCGAAGCACATGGCAAGGGCATGGCGCTGCAGTTCAATTACCTGACCGACAAGGGCGCGTTCACCGTCAATCCCGATGGCACGTTCGCAGTCAACGTCGCCAAAATGAAGGCCGGCGTGCGGGATCTCACGCACGAACTCCTCACGATCGAGGCGGAAG
>JAOAPT010000349.1 GCA_025463045.1 Candidatus Solibacter sp. | reverse complement strand
ACGCCGCGACGCGCGAGATCACCCCCGCTCAAGCCGGATGGAAACCCGAGATAGTTCTCGATTCGCGAAATGAGGCCGGCCTGCCCGCCCGGGGAATCGCGCTCCACAATCACGGTGCGCAATCCTTCGGATGCGCCGTAGACAGCGGCGGCCAATCCTGCGGGTCCGCCGCCGACGATCACGAGGTCGTAGAACTGCGTCTCGGATTGCGTGCGCAGACCGATGCGATCCGCCACCGCCGCGAGCGTCGGCTGGACAAGCTGCGTGCCGTCTTCGCACAAGACCGTGGGCATTTGCGAGCCCGCGGGCAGCGAATCGAGCGCTCGCCGGACTTCCGGATCGCGGTCCGCTGTATCGGCGTCGAGCCAGCGGTACGGGACCGAGTTCCTGGCGAGGAAGGCGCGCAATTCATAAGTCGGCGGGGACCAGCGGGGACCGAGCACGCGCATGCCCTCGAACGGCGGGAAATAGCCGGCCAGCCAATCCTCCAGCAAATCGTCGAGCACCGGGAAGAGGTTCTGTTCGGGCGGATGCCAAGGCTTGAGAAGGTAATGATTCAGGTGGATGTCGTTGATGGCGCGCAGGGCGGCTCCGGTGTCGGCGTAGGCGGTCAGCAGGACGCGCTTGGCATCGGGGTACCGCTTCATCGCCTCGGCGAGAAACTCGATGCCGTTCATCTGCGGCATGCGATAGTCGGCCAGGAAAAGCGCGATGGCTTCGTTGCGCTGCTGCAGGCGGTCGACCAGTTCGATGGCCGACTGCGCGGAGCCGGCGGACAGAATGCGGAACTTCTTCGCGTAGTGTTTGCGCAGGTCGTTCTCAATGGATTTGAGAACGTCGGAATCGTCGTCGACTGCAAGCAATACTGGTTTACTCGGCACTTCCCCTCCCAAGTCTCTCTTTGAGGTTACAACTTGAGGTTACAACGCAAGATGTACTCCAGGTCCTACTACTGATGTCCAAGCGTGGGATACGATGCAACGATGAAGGGTTTCCTGCTCGGACTGTTGGCCGGCATACTATTGCTTCCGCTGTTGGCCTGGGTCTATCTCAAGCAAGGGTACGCTCCGGTGGCCACCACCGCGCCGATGATGCCGTTCGAGCGGCAGGTGACGTCAATGGCACTGAAGGCGCGCATCGCGAAGGACGCGCCGGCGAATGCGCCGATCGAACCGAACGAGGAAAACCTGATGGCGGGCGCGCGGTTGTATCGCGAAGAGTGCGCGGTCTGTCACGGATTGCGCGACGGGGTGAGATCGAACATCGCCCAAGGAATGTTTCCGAGACCGCCGCTGCTGCTTCACGGGAAGGGCGTCACAGAGGATCCTCCGGGCGAAAGCTGGTGGAAGGTCCGGAACGGAATCCGGTTGAGCGGCATGCCTGGGTTTACGGGGCAACTGACCGATACGCAGATGTGGCAGGTCAGCCTGCTGGTGGCCAACGCCGGCAAACTGCCGCCCGCGGCCGCGACGCTCCTCGAGAAGTAGCGCCGCTCTGTACGAAATAGCGCCACTGAAAATTTACATCAGCGTACGGGGGTTGCTTTGCGCTTCCCAATTCGAAATACTTCGAAACGTTCGCTTACATTCATTCACCAAGCGTCACGGGGAGGGCTGGGGTATGGCTGCGCCGACGACTACGAACACGATTACCAACTGGTTTGGCGACTTGGCATCGCATCCGAAGGTCGTGGTGCAAGCCAAGTCCGTCGAGGACATCGTCAAGATCTTAAAGGATCCGGGCGCGTATCCCTCGCCGGTTCGCGCCGTGGGCTCGAACCACTCCACCTCGCCGGTAGGGGTGGCGGATGGCGGGACGCTGATCCAAATGTCGGGGATGAACCGCATCCTCGAAATCGGCAAGGACACCGTCACGGTGCAAGCCGGCGCGATTGCGCTCGATATCGCCCGTGAGTTGGAAAAGCACGGGCTGCAATTCTACGTGAACACTGAGATCGGCAGCCTTTCGGTCGGCAGCGCGGCCTGTGCGGGCACCAAGGACGCGTCGATGCCCGGAGAGTTTGGCCAGGTGGGTTCTTACATCACACGGATCAAAATGGTGCTGCCTTCGGGAGAACTGCTGGAGGTGACGGAAGACCAGCCCGAGCTGATGCAGAAGGTGCGGTCGTCGTACGGCACGTTCGGCGTCGTCTACGAGGCCACCTACGCGATCAAACCTATCGTCCCGATGGCGGTTCGGCACGAGACGTTTAGTCTGCAGGATTTCGTGACGCGGCTGCCCGAACTGAAAGCGTCGGGCGAATCGCTCATGTATTA
This sequence comes from Candidatus Solibacter sp., assembly GCA_025463045.1. Classification (GTDB taxonomy): domain Bacteria; phylum Acidobacteriota; class Terriglobia; order Bryobacterales; family Bryobacteraceae; genus Solibacter. The sequence goes on along the minus strand of JAOAPT010000349.1, from coordinate 6,792 downwards.
CATGTTCCCGTATGAAGACCTGATCACGGTGGAATTCCGCCATTACAATCCCGGTGCGGAGGGCGATCCGGAGCGCCACATATGGCCCTTGAGGAATTATATGTGGGCCAAGGCGGGGCCGCTGTTCTGCTCACAGGTGGAGGCGAACATCCCGAATCGAGACATTCGCTACAAGGTGCTCGACGGGTTCAGCGCGCTTTGGCGTTTCAAGCTCGAGAACCTGATCCGCAGCGAAAACACAGTAGCCACGGATCAGATCATCGAATATCCCAAGGTCTCCGACGGCAGCCGCTACACGTTCAGCCTGTGGGCGTTCCCGGAGGAACTCTACCCGACGGTGCTGCCGAAGTATTTCGAATTCTGCAAGAAGTACGAACGCGAGAAGCACTATCGCAACAACATGCTGTACGTGGGATACCGGATTTTTCAGGATCGGAAATCTCTGCTCTCTTACTCGTGGGATGGCAACGTGATGACAATCGATCCGGTCTCCACGGCGAACCCGGGCTGGACGACGTTCCTTCCCGCGTACAATCAGTTCTGCAGCGACCATGGCGGGATCCCGCTGCCGAATCAGACGCCGATGGTGACGCGCGCACAGATCGAGAAAGGGCTCGGCGACCGGTGGAAGCAGTTCGCCGAAGCGCGTAAGACCTTCGACCCAGGCAACCGGCTGTTGAACGATTATTTCAGAGAAATGTTAGGCGTCGCGTAGCCCGCGACCGGAGCGCAACATGCTGGGCACACCGTGGGAACAGCGACAGAAGAAGTATGACGTAGTGGTGATCGGATCGGGATACGGAGGCGCAATTACGGCGGCGAGACTGGCGGCGGCGAACCTGAATCCCAAGCCTTCCGTGTGCATTCTGGAACGCGGCAAGGAGTGGCAGCCCGGCGATTTTCCGGAGACGCTGGACGGTGTGATCGGGGCGGCTCGCAGCGATCTCAATCCGCTCGGGCTTTTCGAACTGCTGACCCACACCGATATCTCTGTGATTAAAGGCTCGGGGTTGGGCGGCACATCGCTGATCAATGCGAACGTGGCGATTGTGCCGGACCGCGAGGTCTTCGAGCAATTCCATTGGCCAAGCGCGCTGACCTTCGAGGACTTGCAGCCGTTCTACGCGCGGGCCGCGGGAGTGCTGGCGCCATCGCAACATCCGCGCGCCTTCGAATTGGCGAAGGTAAAGGCGCTCGACCGCCGCGCGCGCGAGATGGGCGTGACGGCGCAGGCGTTGAATATCGCGGTCAACTTCACAATCGATGGGATGAATCCCCATGGCATGGAACAGCGCCCGTGCAACGATTGCGGCAACTGCGTGAGCGGCTGCAATGTGAAGGCGAAGAACACGCTGTACATGAATTATCTGCCGATGGCGCGCAATGCGGGCGCGACCATCTTGACGCAGACCAAGGTGGAGTGGCTGCAGAAGCTGCCGGGCGGCGGCTGGCGAATCTTCGGTAAGCACGTGAACGGGTTCAACGACGACGAGAAGTTTTCGCTCGACGCGACGGAGGTGGTGCTCTCGGCGGGGTCGCTGAATTCCACCGAGATCCTGCTGCGCAGCGAGGCGCACGGGCTGTCGGTCTCGCCCGCGCTGGGTACGAAGTTCAGCGGCAACGGCGATTTCTTCGGGCTGGCGTACAACGGCGATTTCGAGACGGATGTGCTCGGGTACCTGCATCAGCAGCGTCCGGCGGCAGGCGATTCGCCCGCGCCGGGTCCGAACATTGTTGGGCTGGTGCGCTACACCAACGGTTTGCCGGAAGCGCAGCGCATCGCGGTGGAGGATTTCAGCTTCCCGAATGCGTACATCGATGGCGCGAAGGCAGCCTTCGGCCTGCTTCGCGGGCAGGACACCGTGACGGGCAACGAAGACGCGCAGCGCGAACGCCTGGCGCGCGATTTCGATCCCAGCAGCGCGGCGCACGATCCGAACGGCGCGATGAATCACTCCATGCTCTACCTGGTGATGGGGCAGGACAACGCGCGCGGTTCGATTCTCTTCGAGGCGCCCTTCGGTGAGCGCGATGGGCGCATCCGCATCAGTTGGGACAAGGCCGGCCAGCAACAGATCTTCACGCGCATGAACGAAGAAGTGCGGCGGCACGCTCACGCGCTACGCGGCAACTTCATCAGCAACCCGACGTGGAGCATGTTCAATCTCCGCCACCTGATCACGGCGCATCCGCTGGGCGGTTGCCCAATCGGCGACGATTACCTGCAGGGTGCGGTCGACACGTTCGGGCGCGTCTTCGCGGGCGATGGCAGCGTGCATCAGGGACTTTCGGTGACCGATGGCTCGATCATTCCGAGCGCGCTCGGCGTCAATCCCTTCCTGACGATTTCCGCGCTGACCGAGCGCTTCGTAGATCGCAAGATCCGCGCGCTGGGCGGCGAAGCGTATCCGGCGGCGGCCGGAGCGGTGAGCATGGCTGGGATCCACGCGCTCGATGCGATCGAATACAACGAGGGGCAACTCGAGGCGCTCTTCCGGCGCTGTCCCACGATGAGGATCGACGCCCTGGTGAATCACGGCGGCGCTCCGACGATCGACACCGCGGCGCAGACGATCCACAACGACCGCTACTGGAAGGGCTTTTTCCCGCAGGGCCACGTGCTGAACGCCATGTCGTCGGCGATCTTCACCGGCTTTCGTAAGGCGTTCAGCGAGAATCCCGATGGCACGTACAGCGGACTGACCAGCGATACCGATGGGCGCATTCGCGCGCGCAATAGTCTGGAAGAAATCGAGATCGCGCACGACGCAAAGGGCACGCTCGAGCCCGGACGCTACATTCTGCTGAAGTACCTCGACCCTCCGTGGCAGGGCTTCTACGACATTTTCAAAATGGTGAACGAAGACCTGCTGATCGGGCGCGTGTACCTCGGCGAATTCCCGAACGGCTCGCGTGTGTTCACCTTCCCGATGTCGCGCGCCTACAGTTTCGAGCAGATGACGGCAGACGATCACGCGGCGCTGTACGCGGCGGGCGCCGTGCCCACTCCGGCACAACTCGACGGCGTGTGGCGCATGGACACGATCTCGAATGCCAATCGCGCGGGCGGTATCGCGTATCTGCAGTTCAGCAATCTGCCAGGCGGCGCGTTCGAAGCGCGCTATGAGTTGATGGGACTGATGGAGGGCCTGGTGGTACCAAGCTTCCTCAAGGACCACTTCCAGTTGAACGATTTTACCCCGTTCCACGACGAGATCCGCCACGTGACGGACGATTTTCTGGTTGGCAAATACATGGCAGCGCTGCTGCCGGCACTTGCCTCGTTGATCGGCAACCAGTCGCTTGGGCTCTTCCATGCGGAAGCGGCAGGGCAGTTCGGTTTCTACTATACGCTCACTCGAATGGCGGAGAAGCAACTGCCGGCGAACACGCTGCTCAAGCCGTTCCTCGAAGCGCAACTGCCGGACGGAATAGGCATGACGTTCGATGAGAAAATGCAGGGCTGGTACCTGCCTGGGATGGCCGAGCCTCCGGCGGGGCGCGAGGGCGATCTCACGATTGGGACGCGGATTCCGGCGGCGGGCGATCCGGCGGGCGGAGTGGCATGCATCTTCGACGGGAGGATGATCATCCGCGATGTCAACGAGTTCATCGACGGCTCCGCGCATGAGGCGTCGATCAAGGGCACGATGACGTTCGGCGCGTTCGAAGGTCTGGGGCAGGCGACGTTCGCGATCGACGAATCGGCGAGCCGCTTCAATTATCTACGCGTGAATCCGGCGACGGGCGAAGGCGAGATGCGGTATCACATCGAGTTCGCCACGACTGACGGACGGCGGTTCACGTTCGATGGCACGAAGTACATGCAGAAGGATGGGGGCGCCGGCTTCGCCGGGATCGCGGAGCTGCTCCAGGATTACACCACGCTCTACTGCCGCGTGCACGAGATTACGGCAGCGGGTCCGCGCGCGACCGGAATGGCGTATCTGAAGTTCCGCACGTTTCAGGATCTCGCGGCCGTCGGCAGTCTGGCGGCGTTCCTGACGTCGTTCCAGGTGACGGGCACTGGCGACCCCGTGATGCAATTCCAGGCGCGCATGCGCTTCATCGCGTTCACGGCGCAATTCGTGCAGCGCGAGTACGACCCGCTGGCGTTCAGCGCCCCGCTGCTCGCCGCCGACATTCGCGCAGAAGTCGCGCGCGGCGCGGCCGAGCCCGATTCGTTCAGCACGCAGGCCGGCGCCGACTTGCAGGCGATCCTGTTCAACACGCCGACGCTGCCGCTTGCGATGCTGACCAATACGGGCGCCGTGCGCATCGATTTCGAGAGTGGGCGCATCTTCCGCGACGCGTTCTGGAAGGGCTCGTTCGCCAAGGACTCGCTGATTGGCGCGGAAGAACGCTTGCGCGACGCAGTGCTCGGCGCGGGTGCGTCATCAACGGCGCAGACCTTCGCAGGCGGCAGTTTCTGGAAGCGCTTCGACGCTGCGCAGGATGGAATGGTCAAGGGGTACGTCGTCAATTATGAATTGACGGCGCTTCCCGGCCTGCCCGAAGTGCGCACCGTCGCCTATCCCAATGAACATCGCCGCTATTTCAAGAAAGGCGACCCGGTGCTCTTGTTGAACTACACGAACGATCCGTACCGGATGGTGTACGACACGATCAAGGTGATCGATCCGCAGAACGCGATCGGGGTGATGCACATCGGTACGTTCCCCGATGGAATCGAATTCGCGACCTTCACGATGGCGCGGCAGAACTACCCGTTCGAGCACATGTCGGTACCGGACGCGGAGGCGCTCTTCCAGGACGCCCGGGCAATGCCGCCCACGCCGGACTTGATCGCGGGCGATTGGGACGGGCATCTGATTCTCGCTCGCTCGCCGGATACGAGTCTCGCGAACCAGTTCAGCCCGGTGCTTTTCCACGCGAAGTTTGGAGAGAGCACGGCGCAGTGCAAAGCGGGCGCGGTCGCATTCTCGTGCGCTCCGGAGCTCGGATCGATGCGGATGCTCGGACCGAAGACGCTGCTGGGAAAGTGGAAAGGTGTCGCGCCGGGATTGGGCGACACGATCTACTTCGTGCTGAAGCGCTAACCCAAATGTAGACTCAAGGCAGTTGCTGCAAATGGTAGGCGCGGCTGGACTCGAACCAGCGACCCTCAGCTTAGAAGGCTGATGCTCTATCCACCTGAGCTACGCGCCCGCAGTCACAAGTTTACCGTATTGCTTATCGGCGCTTCATCAGCGTGACGTAAACCGCCGCGGAGACCGCGAAGCCGACGAACCACGCGTAGTCGTAGAGGAACTTCAGCGGCGGGACGATCAGGCCGATCAAGGCCACACCGATGCCAATGGCGAGGGCGGCGACGGCGCGGCGATTGATTCCGTTCTGATATTCGTAGATGCCATTGCGGCGATACAGATCGTCGACGTCGAGCTGCGCGTGGCGGACGATGAAGTAGTCGGCGATCATCACTCCCGCGATCGGACCCAGGAGGCCGGAGTAGCCGACGAGCCAGCCGAACACGTACGCGCTGAGATCGCTGAGCAGCTTCCACGGCATCATGAGGACGCCGATCACGCCGGTGATCATGCCGCCGGTGCGGAAGCTGATGCGCTGCGGATTCAGGTTTGCAAAGTCGTTCGATGGGGAGACGACATTGGCGGCGACGTTGGTGCTCAGCGTCGCCAACAGGAGCGCGATCATCGCGATGAATGCCACGATGGGCTGATTGAATTTTCCGAGCAGCTCGACCGGATCCCAGATGGGACGGCCGAAGAGGACGACCGACGCCGAGGTTACGGCCACGCCGATGAACGAGTAGAACGTCATCGTCGTGGGGAGTCCGAGAACCTGCCCCCAGATCTGCGCCTTTTGCGATTTGGCGTAGCGGGTGAAGTCCGGGATGTTAAGCGCGACTGTTGCCCAGAAGCCGACCATGCCGGTCAGCGAAGGGATAAAGAAGCGGACGAATTCGGCTGTCGTGTGGAACTTGCTGGGCGTCTTCAGGACCGGGCCGAGGCCGCCGGCCTTGCCGGTGATCCACAACAGCAGAAGAAGACCAATCGCCAGGAGGAAGGGCGCACCGACACCTTCCAAGACTTTGATGGTGTCGATGCCGCGCCAGACCACCCACATGTTGAGGCCCCAGAAGGCGAAGAAGCAGATCCACACCCCGGCGGCATAATCGCCCGCGGGCGGCCACATGATCTTCAGCATCGAGTAGATGGCCTGACCGCCGATCCACGTCTGAATGCCGAACCAGCCGCAAGCGACGAGGGCGCGCAGAACTGCCGGAATATTCGCGCCGCGCACGCCGAAACTGGTGCGCACCAATACCGGGAAAGGGATGCCGTACTTCGTGCCGGCATGCGCGTTCAACACCATCGGGACGAGCACAATCAGGTTGCCGAGCAGGATCGTGAGAATCGCCTGCCACCAGTTCATGCCGCCGGCGATGAGTCCGGAGGCCAGCATGTAGGTGGGCACGCAGACCGACATCGAGATCCAGAGCGCCGCGAAATTGTACGTGCCCCAGGTTCGCTTGTCGAGCGGTACGGGAGCGAGGTCTTCGTTGTACAGCGAGAGGTCGTAGCCCGGCTTCACTTCCATGCGCCACCACGCGCGGTACGCCGCAGGTAGTTGCCGCGGCCCGGTTTGCCGAGGAACTGATTGCCATCGACAATCACTTCGCCGCGGGAGAGAACGGTGCGCGCGTTGCCCTTCACTTCGTAACCTTCGAACATCGAGTAGTCGACGCGCATGTGATGGGACTTCGCGCTGATCGTGTAGAGCGCGCTCGGGTCCCAGACGACGAGATCGGCG
>JAOAPT010000318.1 GCA_025463045.1 Candidatus Solibacter sp. | reverse complement strand
GTGGCGAGCGGCATCAATGAGGTTGCGCGCGCCCGCCGACAAATGGATTTGCAGCTTCTGGGACGCGTGCAGCAAGCCTCGCTCTCCACCTTCCTCGAACAGGAATTGATGCAGGGGCAGAATCTGCTGCTGCTCGATCTCTACAAGTGCACGCGCTGCGATGAATGCGTGAAGGCGTGCGTCGCCACGCACAGCGATGGCGTCACGCGCCTGGTCCGCGACGGTCTGCGCTTCGAGAATTTCCTGGTCGCTACGAGCTGCCGCGCCTGCATGGACCCGCTCTGCATGACGCGCTGTCCGGTGGGCGCAATCCGCCGCAAGGATTCGCTCGATATCGTGATTGAGGATTGGTGCATCGGCTGCGGCAACTGCGCGATCGATTGCCCGTACGGTAACATCAACGTCGTCGAAGTGCAGGAGACGAATCGCAAGCAGAGGGCCGAGGCGCGCCCGAAGGCCGTGGTCTGCGATCTCTGCGCCGAATTCGCCGAGCCGAACTGCGTGCGGGCGTGTCCGCACGACGCAGCCATCCGCGTGGAGCCGAAGACCTTCTTCGCGCGCGACCTCGCCGGCATGCAGTTGATCGTGCCGACCGCCGCGCCGGCCCCGATGGCGATGGCACCCGTGCAGAGCGACAACATCGAAACCAAAATCTACTCGAACGTGGCCGAGCTCTTGAATATGCTGCCGCGCCTGAAGATCGTGTCCGGACCGCGCGCGGGCTCGGTCCTTCAACTGCGCTTCCCCACGACCACGTTCGGCCGCTCCGCCGATAACGACTACCGCTTCGCCGACGACACGCTGATGTCGCGCGCGCAGGCCGTGATTCTCTGTGAATCCAGCCGCTTCATCCTGCGCGATCTGAATTCGACCAACGGAACGCTGGTCAACAGCAACGCGATCACCGAGATCGACCTCCACTCCGGGGACATCATCGAGATGGGCGAAATGCAGATGGAGTTTGTGGGGGGGCAACTGCAATGATCCTCGACCGGCGGCAAACCAGCTGGGCGGTCGGGAGCAGCGCCGGCGCCATCGTGTCGCTGGCCATCTACATCGGCTACGTCTTCCTGTCGCCGAACGGCGCGCGCGGCGGCAGTCTCCTCGGCCTCTTCTTTGCGGCGCTCGGCACGGGCGTCATCGTCTTCGAATGTCTGCTCAGCCTGCGCAAGAAATATCCCGCCTCGCCGCTCGGACGCGTGAAGACGTGGCTCTCCGCGCACGTCTGGCTGGGCCTGTTGAGCTTCCTGCTGATTCTCGAACACGCAGGTTTTCGCTGGGGTCACGGCCTCGCCGCGATCCTGATGTGGATCTTCGCCATCATTCTGGTAAGCGGCATCTTCGGCGTCGCCATGCAGAATTACATCCCCAAACGCATGACGGAGCTCGTGCCGCACGAAACCATCTACGAGCAGATTCCCACCGTGATCCGCGGCCTGCGTATCGAAGCCGACGAGCGCGTTGAGTTCCTTACCGCCGACCTCGGCATTCAGGAAGAGGACGTCGAGTTTATCCGCGCCGGCGGCGTCAAGCAGTACTTCGATCCGGCGCAGAGAAAGGGCGCCGCCGAAAAACTGCAGGTCTTCGTCGATAAGCGCAAGGCATCGCCGCAAATCGAAATCGACGAGGGCGCGCGCGAAGCGGTACGTGCGCATTATCTGCAGGAGATCCGCCCGTTCCTGCAGGATTCGCCGGCCGCCGCGTCGTATCGTCTGCTCGCCACCCGCGAACTCGTCGGCGCATACTTCAATCATCTGCGCACCATCATGCCGGTGGCCGCGCATGACGTTCTGCGCGATCTCGAAGGCATTTCCGAAGAGCGCCGCCAGTTGCTGGTGCAGCGCCGCTTTCATCTGTGGATGCACACCTGGCTGCTGGTCCACGTGCCGCTCTCGTTCGCGTTTCTGGTGCTCACGGCCGTCCATGCCGTGCTCTCGCTGAGATACTGATATGGCCAAAGAAGAGAACAAGCCGCTCGAATATCAGCGAAGACTGCGCGACACCAAAGGCGTGGCGCAGCGGCTCGACCTTGGCTATCTCAAGCGTCCGGCGATTCTGAAGGTGCTCCGCGATCGCCTGATCTGGGTGCTGCTCGCGGTCGCGGTCCTCGCCAGCGTGCCGCTGGTGTTGGGCATTGGCGGCAGCCGCCGCGCCGTGGAGAACGGTCCGCTCTCCGAGGCACACGCGATTTTCGAGAAGCGCTGCGAAGTGTGCCATACGACGAGCTTCGGCTCTGTTACGGACAAGGCCTGCTCGCAGTGCCACGACGGCGCCGCGCATCCCGCCAAGTTGGTCGACACCGGACACGCGAACGCGCAGGTACGCTGCGTCCAGTGCCACGTCGAGCATCGCGGTAAGACGCGGCTCGCCGCGCTCAACAGCGCGAACTGCACGTCCTGCCATCGCGACATCGCCGCGCACTCCACCGGCGCCCACGTGAAAAACGTGAGCGCGTTCGAGCCCGAGAAGCATCCCGAGTTCCGCGCCATCACGCTACCTGACGCGCGCCCGTTGAAATTGAATCACGCGGCCCACATGCCTGCGGAGCCGAAGACCCTCCGCGGCATGAAGCTCCCGATGAACTGCGGAGACTGCCACGTGACAGACAAGAACTCGCCGACGAACCAACTGATGCCCGTCACCTTCGAGCAAAACTGCAAAAGCTGCCATTCGCGCGAACTGGAGTTCGACATCTATCAGGTGCTCGGCAAGAGCGTGCCCGCTCCGCACACGAAAGACGCCAAGGCGATCCGCGAAATCATCGCCGCCGCATACCAGAAGAAACTCGCGGAAGATCCCGGGATCGTGCGCCGCCCCTTGGGCAACGATCTGAATGCGGAGCCAAGCGCGGCGTCGTGGCTCAACCGCGTGGTCGGCGAGAGCGAGCGGTATCTCTTCAATCGCAAGTGCGGCTACTGCCACCAGACCGGCGGCGAAGGCCTCGTCCAGAAGGTGAACCGCATCCAGGGCCGCTATGTCGAAGCTAAGCCCGAGGGCGCACCGTGGCTGGAGCGCGGCGAGTTTTCCCATCGCGCCCATCGCGCCGTGGAATGCGAAAGCTGCCACACGCAAGCGCGCAAGAGCACCAAAACCGAAGAAGTCCTGGTCCCCGCGATGAAGAGTTGCTTCCAATGTCACGGGGAGAGCGGCACCTCGCTCGACGAATGCGCCATGTGCCACCTCTATCACAATCGAAATCTGGAAAAAGAGCGCGACCGGCGCCTTCGCGAACTGATCGGTCGGGGCGTGATCGATCCGGGCGTCAGGCAGGGGGGGCAGCGATGATACAGGCTTATGGCGCCACCCACGCCGGACGAAGGCGCGAGAATAATGAGGACGCCTTCCACATCGAAGAGCAGCTCGGCCTGGCGATCCTCGCCGACGGCATGGGCGGCGAAAACTGCGGCGAAGTGGGCTCGGCGATCACCGTTCGCGCGGTGCGGGAGTATCTCTCGGCGCCTGAGGACGGGCTGACGCGAGAGGAGTCGCTCAAGGAAGCGATCCGGTCCGCCAATCGCCAGGTGATCGAAGCCGCCAAGGTCCGCACCGAGTGCGACGGCATGGGGTCCACGATCGTGATGGCGGCGTGGGACGGCTCTGATGTGATCATCGCCAACGTCGGCGACAGCCGAGCGTATCTGTTCCGCCGCGGCGAGTTGCGCCAGCTTTCCTACGATCAGAATTTCGCCAACGAGCTGCGCACCAAGCTCGGCTTCAGCGAAGAGCGCCTGCGCAGCATGCCGAACCGGCACGTGCTGACGATGGCCGTCGGCCCCTTCGAACACGTGTTGGTGCGCACGCACAACGAGCGCCTCGAGCCAGGCGACCGCCTGCTCCTGTGCTCCGATGGTCTGCACGGCCCGGTGGAACACGACGTCATCGCGCGCCTGTTGGGACAGTATCGGGAACTCGCGCCCGCCGTCGAAGCGCTCATCGATTGCGCGCTGCAAAACGGCGGACCCGACAACGTCACCGTCGTACTCTTGGAATACACGGACGAGAACGTCAAGGACGAGAATCAGACGGACGAGAACAATGGATAAGATCGGACCGTTCCAGCTTCTGGAAACGATTCATCGAGGTTCGCAGCCGCTCTTCCGCGCCCGCGGCAAAGAGGGTCAGGAGATCGCGGTCAAAGCCATCCCTATCGCGAATCTCACACCCGAAATGCGGGAGCGCTTCATTCGCGAGGCCGAAACCTGCAAACAACTCGACCATCCCAACTTGATTCGCGTCTTCGAAACCGGCGAAGCAGATGGTATGCTCTACCAAGCCATGGAACTCCTGGATGGGGCCGATCTGGGAAAAGTGATGAGCGAAGGACGCCACTTCGATTGGGAAGGCAAGCTCTCCATCATGGAGCAGGTTTCCGCCGGACTTCAGTACGCCCACGACCACAAACTCATCCATCGCGATATTAAACCCGCTAATCTCTTTCTCGAAAACACCGGGCGCATCAAGGTTTTGGATTTCGGTATGGTGCGCGTCGCCGAATCGGAGTTGACGAAAGTCGGCTCTTCGCTCGGCACATTGAATTACATGTCGCCCGAGCAGATCCGCGGCGAACGCGTGACGGCGGCGACCGACGTGTTTTCCGCGGGCATCGTCTTCTACCAACTCGCCTCCGGACGCCATCCGTTCTCCTCGCGCGAGCGCGGCATCGCGCAAGTCGTGAGCGCCATCGTCTTCGAACATCCGCCAAAACTCTCCGAGATCTGTCCCGACGCTCCCGAGGGCCTGGAGTTCATCTTGAATCGCGCGCTGGAAAAAGATCCGGCGCGCCGCCTGCAGAACGCCGGGGACCTCAAGCACGCCGTCGAGCTCTGCCGCCTGACGCTCGACATCGCACCGCCCGCACCGCCGCCGCCCGCGAAGGAAGATCCGGGCGCGACCAAAGTCATGCGAGGTCCGCGTCCCGCCGGGCCGGCCGCCCCGCCGCCCCCCGAGCCAGAAGACGCAGGCAAGACGCGTGTCATGCGCCGCCCGAGTGCGCCGGCCACACCGCCCGCCGCTGGCGACGAACGCGACACCGATCCGCGACAACCTGTTGAGGCGTCGCTCGAAGACGGCAAAACGCGCGTGTTGAAACGCCCGGGCGCTCCATCCCCGGTTCAGCCCCCACCTCCGCCGCCCGCTGCGAGACCACCCGCGCCGCCCCGGCCCGCGGCCCCGCCGCCACCGCAGCCTCAGTACAGCTACTGTCCGTCCTGTACGTTCGCCAATCCTGCCGGATCGGCGTTCTGCCAGCGATGCCGGACACCGCTGGCGGCGCCCGCGGCCGCGCCCGTCGTCCAGAACACAAGCCAGACTCCGCTATATATAGCGATCGCCGTGGCCGCTTTATTGGCGATTTCCCTGGTCGTCGTGCTGTTGATGAAGTGACTTTGAGTTGAACGAGTGAAGCGTTGAGCGAGAGAAGCGAATGAGAGAAGCCTTAATATTGTTGGCCATCAGCGGACTGGCGTTGGCGCAACCGGCGTCGCATGCGTACATCGGAGCGGGCGGCTGCGCCTCTTCGAACTGTCACGGCGGCACCACTGCCGCGCAGCCCGCCGAGAATCGCATTCTCGGCAACGAGTACGCTACGTGGAGTGTCTCCGACAAACACTCCCGCGCTTACAAAGCGCTCGAAGAGGCGCGCGGCAAACGTATGGCCGAGATCCTCGGGATCGCCGACGCCACGCGCGATAAGCGCTGCACTGTTTGCCACGCCGCCGGCTCTCCTGACAAGACGCGCTCTGACGGCGTCGCGTGCGAGGCCTGCCACGGTCCCGCCGAAGGCTGGCTCGGCCCGCACACCAAGCCGAACTCGCATGAGGCCAGCGTGCGCGCCGGCATGACCGACACCAAGAAACTCGATATCCGCGCCAAGACCTGCCTCGCCTGCCACCTCGGCACGGCCGGGCAGGAGGTCGATCACGAGCTGATCGCCGCCGGACATCCCGATCTCGCCTTCGAGCTCGATACGTTCACCGCCGCGCAGCCCGCGCATCACCGTAGCGCAGCGCAAAACCTGCGGCGCCGCGCCTGGGCCGTCGGCGAAACCACCGGCCTCGCCGAAGCCATGCGTCTCGTGCAAACGCACGAAAAATCCTGGCCCGAGTTCAGCGACCTCGAGTGCTATCAGTGCCATCACGACCTGCGCTCCGACAGTTGGCGCATCCAGCGCGGCTACGCGGGACGCAAGCCCGGCGCGCTGCAGATCAACATGGCGCGGGTCGAAATGGTGCGCGCACTTGTCGCCGCCGCCGCGCCGGAAGAGCGCACCGCCTTCGACGCAGCCGCCGCGCGCCTCAGCGCCGGACCGTCCGCCGCGAAGGCCGTCGAACGCATCGCCGACGCTCTCTCGCAGCGTTTCCAGAATCAGGATATCGACGCCGCTGCCGTACTCAAGGCAATCTCCGCGAACATTCAGCGCATCGCCAACCAGGGCGTGAGCGCCGCCGAACAGGCCACCATGACGCTCGACGCGCTCGGCAGCCGCCCCGATGCGACGAAGCCGCTCTACGATTACCTGGAGCATCCGTCGATCTACCGCCCCGGCGATTTCGTCAAACTCTATCAGACCGCCGCCGCAAATCAATGAGGCCGATCGCTGCGATTCTATTGCTCGTCGTCCCGTTGTGCGCCCAGCGTGCGCAGTTGGCGCGCAAGGGCCGCCAGCCGGACACCGCCAAGCCCGTGCCGCTCGAACCCGTGCGCAAGCTGCCGCGCCGCGGCGTCATCATCATCACGCCATCCGCAAATCCCCTGCCGCCGCGCCCCATACAGGCGCCGCCGACTCTCTCCGAGGATCGCGTGCGCTCTCTCATTCGTGGCACCATCACGCCCTTGTCGCCCGAGCCTCCGGCAGCCGAACTCGCGCGCATGCTGCCGCGCGTGCCGGCCGATACGATCGCACCCACTCTCTTGACGGCCGGCGTACAGACGACATCGATTCCCACCCGCTGGAAGATCTTCCCCGCCCCGCCGTGGCGCCGCTACGACGACAAGCGCCTCGACGCACTGTACGCCACCGAGCGCTATTGGGATCCATTCAATCGCAACACCATTAAGGGCGACTATCCCATCCTCGGCCGCAAACTCTTCTTCGCTTTCGCCGGCACCAGCGACACCACTTTCGAATCGCGCCGCATCCCCGTCCCCTCGCAGGCCAGTTCCGCCGCGCCCGGCGAATTCGGATTCTACGGCGACGGCATCCA
>JAOAPT010000130.1 GCA_025463045.1 Candidatus Solibacter sp. | reverse complement strand
GTACCAGCAAACTTGCCGGATCTGAAATATTTCAAGTGTAGGGCCACCGGACGAGGGTGAGTTCGATCGTCTTGACGGCCGCGCGCGGAAGTCCGGCGGCCGGCCTGCGCGCCGCTTCATAGGCGGGGAGGACGACGGCGGCGATGACGCGGGCGCTCTTGCGTTCGTCGTCGGTGCCGGTGAGTTGGGCGGCGGCGCGCTGGAGGAAGAGGTCGGCGATGGAATCGTCGTCCTTGGAGTAAAGTTTCGCGCGCAGGCGGTCGATGAGTGGTTGGACGGCGGGAGCGTCGTCGAGCATGCCGAGGTGGCGGACGGCTTCAAGATATTGATAGAGCGCGCGGGCGTAGAGTTTGGCGGCATCGAGTTCGCGCGCGAATTTGATGGTGGAGTTGAGAGCGATAAAGCGCGAATGCTGATCGATGGAACGCGGCGGCTGAAAGGCGGCGTTGGCCTTTTCCTGAAGGGCGAGGAGTTCGGGCAGGAGCGAGCGCAGGACGATCGGGCGGCCCTTGCGCGGGAGCTTGAACGTAACGCAGAAGCGGGCGAACTCGGCCTGGGCCTGGGCTTCGCCGAGATAGAAGAGCCCGTCGCGCGGGGCGGTGGCGGTGGCGAATCCGCGGGCGCCTTCGAGTAGCGGAATGGTGCGCGAAGTGGCGGCTTCGGCGATGGCGCGCAGGGCGGCCGGGGCGCGGTTCCAATTGTGCGCGGGGACGGTGAGGGTCGATTGCGTCTTGCGCCATTCGGCTTCGAACTCGTCGAGGGTCTTGACCGAGGCGGATTTTTCGACGAAGTAGCGAGCGCCGGTGAGATTGTCGGACGCCTGGACGAGCTTTTCGAGGGCCAGGTAGGTTTGGCCGTCTTTCAGCGACGATGTGGCGGATTGAAGGGCGGTGTCGAGATTTGCGCCCATACCGGCGAATTCGGGTGCCGTGAGGGGGTGGTCCTTCAACGATTGCCGGAGCGCTTGGATGCGCGCCTGAATTTCGGGTTGCGCGAGTGGTTGCGCGAGCGATGGGAGAACGAGAAGAAGCGTGAGCAGGGCGGCGCGCATCGAAAAGGTTGGACGCGGGCACGGGGAGAACGTTAGATTGCCGAGCCGCGCTATCATGTACATAGAAAGCTTTCCCACCGAACATGTCTGCGAAATCCGATACGGAAATGGGCATCAATAGCTGGCTCGAAGACGAGCTATATCAACAGTATCTGCGCGATCGATCGACGGTCGATGAGAGTTGGAAGGAAGTCTTCGCCGACGGCAAGCCGGGCAACGGCGTGAGCGCGCCCGCAAAGACCGCGGCGGTAGCGGCGCCTACGGCTCCCGCGGCCCCGGTTAACGGCACTGAAGAGTTACAGCCGCTGCGGGGAATCGCGGGGAAGATCGCCGAGAACATGGAGGCGAGCCTCGGGATTCCGCTCGCGACTTCGCAGCGGACGATCGCCGTCAAGGTGATGGACGAGAACCGGCGCATCATCAATCAGCACCGGACTCTGCTCGGACAAGGCAAAGTATCGTACACGCACCTGATCGGCTGGGCGGTGGTGAAGGCGCTCGAGGAGATTCCGGCGATCAATCACGCGTACTCGGAGCGCGCGGGACAGCCGTTCCGGCTGGTGCACCACGAGATCAATCTGGGAATCGCCGTGGACGTGGCGGGGAAGGATGGCGGGCGCACCCTGATGGTGCCCAACATCAAGAACGCCGGGACGCTGAGTTTCCAGCAATACGTCACGGCATTCGACGATCTGGTGGCGCGGGCGCGCAAAGGAAAGCTGCTGCCCACGGATTTCCAGGGGACGACGATTTCGCTGACCAATCCGGGCACGGTAGGCACGATGGCGTCGATTCCGCGGCTCATGCCGGGACAGGGCGCGATCATCGCCACGGGAGCGATCGATTATCCGGCGGAGTATCACGGCACGGCGAGCGAGACACGCGCGATGCTCGGGATCAGCAAGGTGATGACGCTGACCTGCGCATACGATCACCGCATCATTCAGGGCGCGGAATCGGGTGCGTTCCTGGGCCGGCTGCAGGCGCTGCTCGACGGCAAGGACGGCTTCTACGAGGAGGTCTTCAATCACCTGCGCATGCCGCACATGCCGGTGCGGTGGGAGACGGATCGCAAGCCGAATCTGCCGGGCGTGAGCGCGGCGCGTTACGCGGAGATCGCCAAGGAAGCGGGGATCATCCAGATGATCAACGCCTACCGGGTTCGCGGGCATTTGATCGCCGACCTGGATCCGCTCGGGGCGGAGCCGAGCGTCCATGCGGAGCTCGATCCGGAGACGTACGGGTTGACGATCTGGGATTTGGATCGCGAGTTTTTGACCGGGAGCCTGGGCGAGGCGATCGGCGAGGGCACGCCGCGCGCAGTGGCAACCTTGCGCGAAATCCTGGAAACGCTGCGCCAGACGTACTGCGGCAAGATCGGCTGCGAGTACATGAACATTCAGGTGCCGGAGCAGAAGCTCTGGCTGCAGCAGCGGATGGAGCCGGAGGCGAATAACTGGCCGGTGGATCGTGAGACGCGGCTGCGCACGCTGCGGAGCGTGATCGCGGGCGAGGAGTTCGAACATTTCCTGCACTCGCGGTTCGTGGGGCAGAAGCGCTTCGCGCTGGAAGGCGGCGAGACGGCGCTGGCGATTCTTGACGAGGTCCTGGAGCGCGCGGCAGACCGGAACGTACACGAAATCGTCGTCGGGATGGCGCATCGCGGAAGGCTGAACATCCTGGCCAACACGGTGGGCAAAGACGTCAGGCAGATCTTCAGCGAGTTCGAAGGCGAGATCGACCCGGGCAGCACGCAGGGGTCGGGCGACGTGAAGTATCACCTCGGCGCTACGGGCGTGCGGCGGACGTCGAGCGGGCGGGAGATTGTGGTTTCGGTGTCGCCGAATCCGAGCCATCTGGAAGCGGTCGATCCGGTGGTCGAAGGCATCGTGCGTCCGAAGCAGGACCGGCTCGGCGATACGGCACGCGAGCGCGTGATCCCGGTGCTGATTCACGGCGATGCGGCATTCGCTGGACAGGGCGTGGTGACGGAGACGCTGAATCTCTCGCAGTTGGAGGGATACTCGACGGGCGGCACGATTCACCTGATCATCAACAATCAGATTGGCTTTACGACGCTGCCGGACGAATCGCGCTCGACGCCGTATTCGACCGACGTGGCGCGCGGCGTGCAAGCGCCGATCTTTCACGTGAACGGCGACGATCCGGAGGCGGCGATCCGCGTGGTGCAAATCGCGTTCGACTACCGCCAGCAGTTCAAGAAGGATGTCGTGATCGACATGATCTGCTACCGGCGGCACGGTCATAACGAAGGCGACGACCCGAGCTACACGCAGCCGATTCTTTATCGCAAGATCAAGGAACATCCGAGTGTCGCAACGCTGTACGGGCAACGGCTGGTGCGCGAAGGCGTGCTGGCGGCGGACGACGTGCAGGCCATGCGGAAGGAAGTGGCGGCCCGGCTTTCGGCGGCGTACGACGCGGTGCAGGAGCGCGCCGAGCGGTTCGAGGTACAGGAGCTTAGCGCGGTTCAGAGCGAAGAGATCGGCGGGTTCTGCCCGCGGACGAGCGTGAATCAGCAGGTGCTGGAGCGCGTGATCCGCGGGATCACGCAGTTCCCCGAGAGCTTCCACCTGCATCCCAAACTCCGTGGATTTGTCGACAAGCGGCGCGACGTGATCGCCAAGGGCGGCAATCTGGATTGGGCGTTCGGCGAGGCGCTGGCGTTCGGCACGCTCGCGCTCGAAGGCACGCCGGTGCGGTTGAGCGGGCAGGATTCGGGGCGCGGCACGTTTAGTCAGCGGCACCTGGCATTTTACGATTCGGAGAACGGGCAGCAGTACGTCCCGATGCAGCACATCTCGCCGGATCAGGGAAAGTTCGACGTGTTCGACAGCTCGCTGAGCGAGTATGCGGTGCTCGGGTTCGAGTTTGGGTACAGCGTGGCGGACCCGCTGTCGCTGGTGATCTGGGAGGCGCAGTTCGGCGACTTTGCCAATGGCGCGCAGATCATGATCGATCAGTTTATTTCCTGCTGTGAACAGAAGTGGGGACAGCCGAGCGGCCTGGTGATGCTCTTGCCGCACGGGTACGAAGGACAGGGTCCGGAGCACTCGAGCGCGCGCATC
Organism: Candidatus Solibacter sp.; assembly: GCA_025463045.1. Classification (GTDB taxonomy): domain Bacteria; phylum Acidobacteriota; class Terriglobia; order Bryobacterales; family Bryobacteraceae; genus Solibacter. The sequence goes on along the minus strand of JAOAPT010000130.1, from coordinate 11,513 downwards.
GAACGGTATCTCACGCTCTGCGCGGAGAACAACATGCAGGTGTGCAACTGCACGACTCCGGCGCAATATTTCCATCTGCTGCGGCGGCAGATGTACGGCGGCAGCGATCGGCGCGGAATGCGCAAGCCTCTGATCATCTTCACGCCGAAGAGTCTGCTGCGGCATCCAAAGGCCGTCTCGACGCTGCACGATTTCACCAGCGGCGGATTCACGGAGATCATGAGCGATGCGGGTGTGACCGACAACTCGCTGGTCTCGCGCATCGTGTTCTGCAGCGGGAAAATTTACTACGACCTGCTGGCGGCGCGCGACGAACGGAAGGCCGATCACGTGGCGATCATCCGCGTGGAGCAGCTTTACCCCTTCGCGTCGGACCAGGCGCGCGATATTCTGGCGCGTTTTGCGCCGACCGCGGAAGTCGTGTGGGCGCAGGAAGAGCCGCGGAATATGGGCCCGTGGCGTTTTATCCGCGAGTGCCTGCAGCCCTTGCTCGACGATTCGCGCCGCGAGGTGCGGTACGTGGGCAGGCCCGAGAGCGCCAGCCCGGCCACCGGCAGCGGCAAACGGCATCAGCAGGAGCAGGCGGAAATCGTCAATGACGCGCTGACTCCCGGCGCAATTTCGGCAACGAAGCGCGTGCGCGTAGTGGCACGAAGGAAGAAGTAGCGCTTGACAGAGTTCGCAATAAAGCGAACAATCTAAGATAACGAATGCCTCCGACGGAACTGCTTGTTTTCCGCGAGGCAAATGGACGCATTCCGCTGGTGGACTGGCTCGATTTCCTCCCGGCGAAGGCCAGAGCGAAATGCCTGAACTATATGCGGCTGCTTGCCACATCCGGTCACGAACTGCGGCGGCCCGCAGCGGATTTTTTGCGGGATGGAATCTATGAACTGCGCGCGTCCTATGGCGGCGTCCAATATCGCATTCTGTATTTCTTCCACGGCCGCGATGTCGTCGTTCTGTCGCACGGCATTACTAAGAGTCAGAGGGTTCCTGGCTCCGAGATCGAGCGGGCAATCGAGCGTAAGGAACTTGTCATGAAGGACCCGTTGCGTTATGCACGTAAGCTCGCATCGAGGGAGGCTTAAATATGGCTCGTGCGCGCCGCTTTTCATCGGACACATTGCAATTTTTTTGGGATCGTTACATCGGTGACGACCCCGAACGCATCGCGGAGTATGAACAGGCGGCGGCCGATGTCGATGTGGCGCAGGCGATTTACGAAATGCGCACTCAAGCCGGGCTGACGCAGCGTCAATTGGCAGCCAAGCTGAAGACATCGCCGTCGGTCGTCTGCCGGCTTGAGGACGCCGACTATGAAGGCCACTCCCTGGCGATGTTGCGTAGAATTGCGGAAGTCCTGGGGAAGCGGATTGAGATCCGGTTCGTACCGGCCGATAAGCCGAAGCGTCGCTCCCGGAAAGTGGCGTAGGTCAGGCGGACGGGTTGGGTAAGTCGCGGACAAGGCGGAAGCCTGCCGCGTGCGATTCGCCGAACGCGTCTTCCACGCGTTCGCGCGCCTCAATGGACGCATCGACCTCAACCTGATTCCCGAGGTAGAACGTAATCGCGCCATAGACTTGCTCCAGGCTCAACGACGGATAGTGCGCGCGGATTGCCTCGGGGATTTCGCTGTTCCAGTACTCCCGGACGATGGCATCGAGCGGCACGCGACTCCCTACGAGGTAGAACCCGCTGTCGCGCCGCTCCACATACTTCTGGTCCATCAACCTGATTCTATCGCACGGGATCGACCTCATCCTCCCCACGCTATCGTGGTGTTAATCTAATCTCGGAGAAGCGGCACATGATCATCGGCGTTCCCAAGGAAATCAAAGATCACGAAACACGTGTAGGGCTCGTGCCTAGCGGCGTTACCGCGCTGCGTGAGGCGGGGCATGAAGTTCTGGTGGAAACCCGCGCGGGCGACGGGAGTTCGCTCCCGGATAGCGATTATCAGGAGGCGGGCGCAACGATCCTGCCCAGCGCCCGTGAGGTCTGGCAGAAGGCCGACCTCGTGGTGAAGGTGAAGGAGCCGCAGAAGGCGGAGTACGACTTCTTCCGGCCGGGGCTGACCCTGTTCACGTACCTGCACCTCGCACCCCTGCCCGATTTGACCGAGAAATTGCTCAAGACGCGCGTCAACGGCGTCGCGTACGAAACGATCCGCGAGAAGGACGGCTCACTGCCGCTGTTGACTCCGATGAGCGAAGTCGCCGGACGCATGAGCGTCCAGGTGGGCGCGCAATATCTCGAACGGCCGAGCGGCGGGCGCGGGATTCTGCTGGGCGGCGTGCCGGGCGTGGCGCCGGGGAACGTCGTGATCCTGGGCGGCGGAATCGTCGGCACGAACGCGGCGAAAATGGCGATCGGGATGGGCGCGCACGTGACCATCATCGATCGCAGCTTGAACCGCCTGCGCGAACTCGACGACATCTTTAATGGATACGCAGTCACGCTCGCGTCGAACGCGTGGACGATCAGCGAGAATTTGAAGACCGCGGACCTCGTCGTCGGAGCGGTGCTGATTCCCGGTGCGTCGGCGCCGCGACTCGTTCGTCGCGAGATGATCGCCAAGATGAAGCCGGGATCGGTGGTGGTCGATGTCGCGATCGATCAGGGCGGGTGCTTCGAAACATCCCATGCGACGACCCATACCGAGCCGATCTATTTCGTCGACGGCGTGCTGCACTATTGCGTCAGCAATATGCCCGCCGCGGTGCCGCACACTTCGACGTTCGCGCTGACCAACGCGACGTTCCCGTACCTCTTGGAACTGGCGAATTTCGGGCTCGAAGGCGCGTGCGAACGTCATGCGTCACTGCGCGAAGGCGTCAACACCTACAACGGCCACATCACTTATAAGGGTGTGGCGGAATCGCAAGGGCGCGAGTTCCGCGCACTCGCGAGCGTGGAGTAACCAGCCATGCCGGCATTGGAAAACCCGACAGTCACCCCGCCCTTGACCGCGTTGAACGAAGACGAGCGGATGTTCCAGGGCACCGTCCGCAAATTCGCGCGCGAACAGATCCGCCCGTACGTCCGCGAGATGGACGAAGCCGGCGTCTTCCGCAAGGACCTGATCCAACAATTCTTCGACATGGGATTGATGGGCATCGAAATCCCGGAGGAGTTCGGCGGACAGGGCGGCACGTTTTTCCAGGCGATCCTCGCGGTCGAGGAACTATCCGCGGTCGACCCCTCGGCTGGCGTGATTGTCGACGTGCAGAACACGATCTGCAACAACGCCCTCCTTCGCTGGGCGACCGCGGAGCAGAAGGCGAAGTACCTGCCGCCGCTCGCTCAGAAATGGGTGGCGAGCTACGCGCTCTCGGAAGCAGGGTCGGGCTCGGACGCGTTCTCGATGGCGACGCGCGCCGAAGATAAGGGCGATCACTTCCTGCTCACCGGCCGCAAGATGTGGATCACGAACGCGGCGGAGGCCGGCTTCTTCCTGCTGTTCGCGAACGCGAATCCGGAGGCCGGCTACAAGGGCGTGACGGCCTTCCTCATCGAGCGCGACTTCCCCGGTTTCCAGGTGGGGAAAAAGGAGGACAAGATCGGGCTGCGCGCGTCCTCCACCTGCGAACTGATCCTGGACAACTGCCGCGTGCCGCGCGAGAACCTGATGGGTGAGGTCGGCAAGGGATACAAGATCGCGATCGAGACGCTGAACGAAGGGCGCATCGCGATCGGCGCGCAGATGATCGGCCTGGCGCGCGGCGCGCTCGATCACGCGATCGCCTACGCGAAGGAGCGAAAGCAGTTCGGCAAAACGATCGGCGAATTCCAGGGCGTGCAGTTCGACCTGGCGAAGATGGCGGTGGATGTCGAGGCGGCGCGCCTGCTGGTGTACAATGCCGCACGTTTACGTGAGGCGGGGCTGCCCTTCCTGGCGGAGGCGGCGATGGCGAAGTATTATAGTTCCGAGATCGCCGAGAAGGTGGCGTCGAAGTCTATCGAGATACACGGCGGGGTCGGGATTACGAAAGACTACCCCGTGGAGAAGCTCTACCGGGACGCCAAGATCGGGCGGATCTACGAGGGGACGAGCAATATTCAGTTGCTGACGATTGCCAAGAAACTGTTGGGCAAGTAAGCTCGTCTCATAAAAGAGGGAATATGCGCGCAATTGTCTTTTCGGCCGCCTTCGCGGCGCTGAGCTTTCCGGGATGGGCGGCGGATGAGGTCAACACCGCCGACATCATTCGGAAGTTCGCCGCCAAGGAACTGGAGTTTCAGCAGGCTCGCAACAACTACACGTACCGCCAGAGCGTGAAGATGGAAGAGGTCAACGGCGGCGGGAAGTGGGAAGAGGTGGAAGACATCATCTTCACTCCCGAAGGCAAGCGCATTGAAAAGGTCGTGTACGCGCCGGTGATTTCTCTGCGGCAGATCAGCCTGTCCCCGGAGGACGTTCAGGATTTGCGCAACGTGCAGCCCTTCGTGCTGACCACACCAGACATTCCCGACTACGACATTCAGTATCTGGGCAAGGAGAAGGTCGACGACATCGGCTGCTACTCGTTCTCCGTCAAGCCCAAAAAGATGGTGCAGGGCAAGCGCTATTTCGAGGGCCAGATCTGGGTCGACGACCGCGATCTGCAGATCGTGAAGACATACGGAAAGGGCGTGGGTCTGTTGAAGCGGAACTCCGATCAGGCGTTCCCCAAGTTCGAGACGTACCGCGAGCAGATCGACGGCAAGTACTGGTTTCCCACCTACACGCGGGCCAACGACACGCTGCACTTCAAGAGCGGCGAGAACGTACCGATCAAGATGGTCGTGAAGTACCAGGACTACAAGAAGTACGAAGGCCGTTCGACGATCAAATTCGGTGACGTCGTGGATGACAGCAAGGGTGGTCCGCCGACCACGCCTCCTTCGACTACGCCCGCTCCTCCGACGAAGAAGAAGTAGCGGCGCCCGATAGGGATCGGCAGGGCGGATTACCGTTCTGCCCGCAGGCGGCCAGCCTGCCCCAGAAGAAACGCCTCTTTACAAAACCTGGAGATATACGTTTGGCGCAACCGTATATGATGTAGACAATCATGCCGGAAACTCGATTTTCACGTCGATACTTCTTTTACGGATCTCTCCTGGCGGGCGCTCTCCCGCGGGGTGGATTTGGCAGCACCACGTCTCTGAAAGCGGCGGGGTACAAATCGCCGAACGAGAAGTTGAACCTGGCGGCGATCGGCGCTGGCGGACAGCCGGCGGCCGACCTGCGGCTGGCCCATGCGGGCAAGGAAAACGTCGTCGCGCTGGCGGATGTCGATTGGGTGCGCGGTAAGGAAAGCTTCGAACGCTATCCCGGCGCCAAGAAGTACAAAGACTTCCGGCAGATGCTCGACAAAGAGGGCAAGGACGTCGACGCCGTCGTGATCGGCACGCCCGACCACATGCATGCCACCTGCGCGCTCGCCTGTATGCAGGCCGGCAAACACGTCTACGTCGAGAAGCCGCTCACCCGGACGGCGTGGGAATCGCGCCTGCTGACCTCGGCCGCGGAGAAGTACAAAGTCGCGACCCAGATGGGCAACCAGGGGTATTCGCACGATGCGACGCGCGTGGCCTGCGAGATCCTGTGGTCGGGCGAGATCGGCGACGTCAACGAGGTCCACGCCTGGACCGGACGCCCGAGTTGGCCGCAGGAGATGACGAAGGTCGCGGCTCCCTCTCCGGTACCCGATACGCTCGATTGGGATCTGTGGCTGGGCGGAGCGGCCGCCCGTCCATTCACCGCGGGCGACGACGATTACCGGAAGTTCATCGCGGAGCGCAACGCGCGCAACGGCCGACCGAACGCCGCGCCCGACCAATTCGGCTTCTACCTACCCTTCAACTGGCGCGGATACTACGATTTCGGCAGCAGCCTGATCGGCGATTGGGGAATCCACATCCTCGGTCCCGCGAACTGGGGCCTGCAACTCGCGCCCGAGCACCTGATCAGCGTGGAGTGCATCAAGAAAGATTCGCTGCCGCCGTTCACCTTCCCCGACGAGCTGGCGATCAAGTACGAGTTCGGCCCGCGTCCCGGCATGCCTCCGGTGACGATCCACTGGTATCACCACGGCGGGGGCGACGCCTATCTCCCGCCCAACATGACGGCCGATGAGGCGCGCAAGATTCCAGGACAGGGTCCCGCGGTCGGGCCGCAACCTGCGCAGTCAGCGTCCGCCGCACGGCCGCCCGCAAGTCCGGCGACCACCAGCGGGTACAACTCGATCTTCGTGGGCTCCAAGGGATATCTGGGGACCAGCGGGCGCGGCGAGGGCGTCGGCCTGCTCCCGGGCAAGCGGTGGGCGGAGTACAAACTCCCCGATCCCTACCTCCAGCGTTCCCCGGGCGCGAGCACGATGAGCAATCACGGGTCGCATGTCCGCGACTGGGTGCGCGCCTGCAAGGGCGGCGCTCCCGCCTGCTCCAACTTCTCGATCGCCGGTAAATACACGGAGTGGCTGGTGCTCGGTTCGGCGGCCGTCCACTTCGACGGTAAGTTGTTGTGGGACAATGCTAAAGGCGAGTTTTCGAACAACAAAGAGGCCAACCGCTGGGTCAAGCCCACGTTCCGAAAGGGCTGGGAAATCAAGATCTGAAGTCCCGATAACGGCACCGAACGGACGTGCTACCATCCGTTTGATGCCAACTAAAGTTACGGTTTTGAACAACGGGCCGATCCGGATCGAGGGGGATTTTGAGATTCTGGACCCCACGGGGGCGGCCTTCGGGCTTGCGGGACGGACGGTGATTTCTTTGTGCCGGTGCGGGCAATCGGCAAACAAGCCGTTTTGCGACGGGTCGCATGCGAGAACAGGGTTTAACGACCCGGTCACCGCGCGCGAATTGCCGCCGCCCAAGCCCAAGATTTAAAGCGGGATTTCAAGAAGTTCCAAAATGTTTACCTATTTAGAGCCATTGTCCATTCGGATAGGTAACATTACGATGAGGTTTATCGCCTAACAGGTAGATTCTTCTATGCCTACACTTGTGGCCCGTGGTCCAGGGTCCCCTCGAAAAACGATCAGAAGGTTCTGGGCTCTCGGGCTGCGGGGAGCGCTTGCAATCGCGCTCGCCGCGGTCCTTGCCGGATGCTCCGGCAGCACGGCCGCGAAGTCTGATGCCCCCGGCGGCGGCGGCGGTAAAGGTGGCGGCCGGCGCGGTGCAGGCGGCGATGTCCCGGTGATGGTGGCGACGGCCAAGGAACGCGACGTTCCGGTGGAGGTTCAGGTTATCGGCAACGTGGAGGCGTACTCCACGATCACGGTGAAAGCGCAGGTGGGCGGCCAGTTGAACGAGGTCTTTTTTCACGAAGGCGACTTCGTGAAGAAGGGCGAGAAGCTGTTCGAGATCGACAAGCGTCCGCTCGAAGCGGCGTACAACCAGGCGCTGGCCAACATTGCGCGCGATCAGGCGACGCTCGGGCAGGCGCAGGCGAACCTGGCGCGTGACGAGGCGCAGGCCAAGTATCAGGACACGCAGGCCAAACGCTACGCCGAGCTGGCGCAGAGCGGCGTGATTTCGAAAGATCAGGCGGAGCAGTTGCGCGCCAGCGCGGACGCGATCGCGCAGGCGGTGAATGCCGATAAGGCGGCGATCGAAAGCGCGAAGGCAGCGATCGGCGCGAGCCGGGCAACGGCCGAAAACGCCAAAGTTCAGTTGGGATTTACCGACATTTATTCGCCGATCAACGGGCGCACCGGCAATCTGACGGTGAAATCCGGCAACGTGGTCACGGCCAACAACATGGACATGATGACCATCAACCAGGTGGAACCGATTTACGTGACATTCTCGGTGCCCGAATCGCAACTGAACGAAATCAAGAAGTACCGGGACCTGGGCATTTTGAAGGTCCGCGCGCGGCCGCAGGACGCCGACTCGACCGAGGAAGAGACGGGCAACCTGACGTTCATCGACAATTCGGTCGACGTCACCACGGGCACGATCAAGCTGAAAGGTACGTTCCCGAACACCGATCACAAGCTGTGGCCGGGGCAGTTCGTACGCGTGATACTGCGGCTGACCACCCAGAAGAACGCGGTGGTAGTGCCGAACGAGGCCGTCCAGACCGGGCAGGCCGGGTCGTTCGTTTACGTCGTCAAGCCGGACAAGACGGTGGAATCGCGGACCGTGACTCCGGGAGCGCGGGTCGAGCAGGACATGGTGGTGGAAGGTTTGGAACTGGGTGAAGTGGTAGTGACGGAAGGGCAACTGCGACTGGCTCCGGGTAGCAAAGTCAGTATTAAGGACGCCAATGGGCGCGGCAGCGGCGGCGGAGGCCGCGGACGGTCGCGGGGCTAGAGGGGGCTCGGCGTGAATTTTTCCGAAACCTTTATCAAGCGGCCGATCGCAACCAGCCTATTGATGGCCGGCGTTGCCCTGTTCGGCGTGATCGCCTATGAAAATCTGTCGGTCAGCGATCTGCCGCAGGTCGATTATCCGACCATTACGGTGAACGCCGGCCTGCCCGGTGCGAACCCCGACACGATGGCATCCGCCGTCGCGACCCCGTTGGAACGGCAGTTCACGGCAATCGCCGGGCTCGATGCCATGGTCTCCAACAGCGGCCAGGGCTCCACCTCGATCACCCTGCAATTCGATCTGAGCCGCGATATAGACGGCGCCACGGTGGACGTGGAAACGGCGATCGCGGAAGCGCTCCCGCTGCTGCCTCCCGGCATGCCGACCCCGCCCAGTTTCCGTAAGGTCAACCCCGGCGACCAGCCGATTATCAGCCTCTTCCTGACCTCGCCCACGATGCGCCTCAGCGACCTCGACGAGTACGCCGAAACGATGATGGCGCAGCGGATTTCGATGGTCGAAGGCGTGGCGCAGGTGCAGGTGTTCGGCTCGGCCAAGTACGCGGTGCGCGTGCAGGTGGATCCGAACGAACTCGCATCGCGCGGCATCGGGCTCAATGAAGTGGATGCGGCGATCCGTGACTGGAACGTTAATATCCCGACCGGCACGCTCTACGGCGATCACACCGCCTACAACATCAAGGTCAACGGCCAGTTGATGCGGTCGCAGAATTACAAATCCCTGATCGTCACGTACAAGAACGGCGCACCGGTGCGGTTGAGCGATGTCGCGAACGTGATCGATAGTGTAGAGGACGACAAGAACTTCTCGCGCATCTACGGCGCCGAATACGGCAAGGAAGGCACCACCGGCGTAAGCCTCGCGGTGATGCGGCAGCCGGGCAGCAACACCATCGAAGTCACCGACAATGTGAAGCGCCTCCTGCCGTTCTTCCAGGCGCAGATGCCGCCCAGCGTTCATCTGGGAATCCGCGGCGACCGCTCGAAAAACATTCGCGAGGCGTTCCAGGATATTCAGTTCACAATGGCGGCCACACTCGCCCTGGTGATCATGGTGATCTTCCTGTTCCTCAGGAATTTCTCGGCGACGATGATCCCGGCGATGGCGCTGCCGTTTTCCATCGTCGGCACCTTCAGCGTGATGTACCTGCTGAATTTCAGCTTGAACAACATCTCGATGATGGCGCTGATTCTCTCCATCGGTTTCGTCGTCGATGACGCGATCGTCATGCTGGAGAACATCGTCCGCCACATCGAGAAGGGCGAAGCGCCGATGGATGCGGCGCTCACCGGGTCGCGCGAGATCGGCTTCACGATCGTCTCGATGACGCTCTCGCTGGGCGCGGTGTTCATTCCGATTCTGTTTATGGCGGGCATTCTCGGCCGCCTGTTCCGCGAGTTCGCGGTGACGATCTGCACGGCCATCCTGATCTCCGGCATGGTTTCGATCAGCCTGACACCGATGCTGTGCAGCCGCTTCCTGCGGCCGGTCAAGGCCGAAAAACATGGGGTCTTCTATCGGGCAGTCGAAGGGCTCTTCAATCGCACACTGCATCTCTACGCGGTGACGTTGAAGTGGGTGCTCGGCCACCGTCCGGTGATGCTCGCGATGTTCGTCGCGGTCCTGCTGGTGACCGTGAACCTGTACATGATCGTGCCCAAAGGCTTCATTCCCGATACCGACAACGACAACTTCGGGGTTAACGCGGAAGCGGCACAAGGGACGTCGTATTACCAGATGGTGAAGTATCAGCAACTGGTCTCATCCATCGTTGTGCAGGACCCGGACGTGGAGAGTTTCTATTCCACCACGGGCGGCAACTTCTTCGGACCGAGCGGTGCTTCCGGCCGCCTGATGGTCAACACAAAACCGCGCCGGCAGCGTACGGCGACGGTGCAGGATATCGTCAATCGCCTGCGGCCGAAGCTCTCGGGCATCCCGGGCTTGCGTGTCTCTCTCTCGATCCCGCAAGCGATCCGCGTGGGCGGCCGCATGTCGAAGAGCAGCTACGATTTCACACTATACGGCCCGGACACGCAGCAGCTCTACACCGAAGCGCCGAAGCTGGAAAAAATCATCGCGCGCCTGCCCGGCCTGCAGGAAGTGCAGAGCGATCTGCAGATCAAGACGCCGCGGATCAATATTGTGCTGGACCGCGACCGCGCGGCGGCTCTGCACCTGAACTGGCAGACCGTATCGAGCACGCTCTACGACGCCTTCGGCCCGCAGTTCGCCTCGACGATTTACGCACCCACCAACCAGTACCGCGTCTTGCTCGAAATGCTGCCGAAGTTCCAACAGCACAGCGACGGTCTGGACATGATTTACCTGAAGAGCGACACCGGCGAAATGATTCCGCTCAAAGCCGTCGCGAAGATGGTGGCCAACGCCGGACCGCAAAGCATTCCGCACTCCGGGCAGTTGCCTTCGGTGACGATTTCCTTCGCGCTCAAACCCGGCACGTCGCTGGGCGAGGCGACCACGGAGATCGAAGCCGCCGCGAAAGCGAACCTGCCGGCGACGATCACCGGAGTCTTCCAGGGCACCGCCAAGGTCTTCCAGGACTCGATGCGCAACATGGGGATCCTGCTGATCGTGGCGATCGCGGTGGTCTACATCGTGCTCGGCGTGCTCTATGAAAGCTATGTGCATCCGCTGACGATTCTCTCCGGCCTGCCCTCGGCCGGCTTCGGCGCGCTGCTGACGCTCGTCCTGTTCAAGGTCGACCTCAGCATCTATTCCTTCGTCGGACTGATCATGCTGATCGGTATCGTGAAGAAGAATGCGATCATGCAGATCGATTTCGCGCTCGAGGCGGAGCGCAAGGAAAACATGTCGCCGCGCGATGCGATCTACGAAGGCTGCCTGATTCGTTTCCGCCCGATCATGATGACGACGATGGCGGCGCTGCTCGGCGGCTTGCCGATCGCGCTCGGCTACGGCGCGGGCGGCGAGGCGCGCAAACCGCTCGGCATGGCAGTGGTCGGCGGGCTCGCATTTTCGCAGTTGATGACGCTGTACCTCACTCCCGTGGTCTACACCTATATGGCGGCGGGCCTCGGAAAATGGAATGACTGGAAAGCCGGAAAGAAAACTCTTGCTCCCGTGATCGGACACACCGGACGGCCGGTCCCCCAACAGGCGGGAGATTGATCGATGAACATTTCTCAAACCTTTATTGAGCG
>JAOAPT010000282.1 GCA_025463045.1 Candidatus Solibacter sp. | reverse complement strand
TACGGAGCGGTGGTCACGCGACCACCGCTCCGTAACCGTCGCGGCTCGGATCTGACGTCCCCAGCGCATCAGCTCACTCCCCTGAAAATGACGCTCCCAAAAAAAGATCGTGCTTTTTCAGGGGAGCGTGCCGTTTGCCGTTCGTGTTGCGTGCTTCAGTTCGCCCGGCATTCTTCCATGGAGCTTCTTCGTGAGTACTGAAGCCGTCTTCCTCGATCGTGATGGCGTGCTGAATCTGCCCGTGGTGCGCGAGGGTCGGCCCTATCCGCCCGCCATGCTTGCGCAGCTCGAAATCTACCCCGACGCTGCCGCGGCGCTTACACGCCTCAAGCAGGCGGGCTATCTCCTGATCGTCGTCACCAACCAGCCCGACGTGGCGCGCGGCACGCAGAGCCCCGAGGCGGTGGACGCGATAAATGCCGCGATCGGCGCGCGACTGCCGATCGACGAATTCCTGGTCTGCGGGCATGACGACCCCGATGACTGCGATTGCCGTAAACCGAAGGCGGGCCTGGTGCTCCGTGCGGCCGCGGCCTACGGGATCGACCTGCGGCGAAGCTTCCTGATCGGCGATCGCTGGCGCGATATCGATTGCGGAGCATCCGCGGGCGTCCGCACCGTGCTGATCGACCGCCAGTATCGAGAGCGCGCTCCGGCCAACCCGCCCGACCACGTCACGAACTCGCTCACCGGCGCGGCGGATTGGATCCTCTCCGTGAAGGACAGCACGTCAGCCTAGCCAGCCTCCGGCGCGCATCGTCAGGGTTTATCCGCATCGTGCCATAATGGCAGCGGAGGCTTGCCGTGCGTGTTTTATCACTGTTTCTAGCGCTCTGGATGACGGCGGCGGCCCAAGTCGCTCCCATGCTGAACCTCGTCGTCGTAGAGGGCGAAGGGGCGGTCAACAATGTCCGCCAGCGCACCGCGCGTGAGCCGGTCGTACAGGTACAGGACGAAAATCACAAACCAGTCGCAGGCGCCATCGTGGTGTTCACGTTGCCCTCGAACGGGGCCGGCGGAGTCTTCGCCAACGGCGCCAAGACACTGACCATGACCACCGACAACCAGGGTCAGGCGGTGGCACGAGGACTGAAACCGAACGGGATCAAAGGGCAGTATCAAATTCGCGTGAACGCCTCCCACAACGGCCAGACCGCGTCGGTCAGCATCACCCAGACCAACGCCATCCTCTCGGCCTCCGGCGCTGCCGCGGGCGGCGGGATCTCCGGAAAACTGATCGCGGTGCTGGCGGTAGTCGGCGCGGCTGCTGCCGGCGGCGCTTATTACGCCACCCACAACGGTGGCAACACTCCGGCGACGGCTGCTCCGCCTTCGGTCACGATCACAGCGGGCACCGGCGCCGTAGGACCTCCGAGGTAATCCGTTATGAGAATTTTCGTCTCGACCTGTCTTGCAGCGTGCGCACTCTACGGCCAGCCCGGCAAATTGCAATCGCCCTCGGCCGGTTATGTGTTTGACGGTTCGTCGCAAATGCTGCGGCGCATTCAGGGCATTCCGGGCGCCGCGCTAATCGGCGACGGGGTGGACTTCGGCTTTGCGATCGGCGCCGCCACCGTGTCGCCACGGCTCGATTCCGCGATCGTACTTTCGTCGGATGGCGCGCCGCACCTCTTTAAGCTAAGCACCGATGGTGCGGTGGAGATCTCGATCGCGGGCCTGACCGCCCCGCAGCGCGTGGTTTTCAGCCCGTCGGGAAAGGCCGCGGCTCTGTTCGCCGATGGCAGCGTGCAAGTGATCCGCGGATTGCCGGACTCGGCCACGCTCGCGGCGACGGTCGCGATGCATGGCGTCTCGAAGTCGCGCGGTCCGGCACCAGCGATTAGTACAGTGGCGATTAGTGCACTGGCAATCAGTGCGCTGGCAATCAGTGACGATGGCGCGTACCTCTTATATGCCGCTAACGGTCGCGTGGAGTTGACCGGGGTGGCGGGCGATAGTCGTATATTGCTCAATGCAACTCCCGGAGCGCTGGTCGCCTTCGCGCCCTCGAGCCATGATGTCGCGATTACCCACGCGGGTACGCTGACGATTTTTCTGGATGTGACCGGCGCCGCAACGCGCCGCGACGTCCCCGAGATCAGCTCGCCGTCCGCTGTCGCCTTCTCGGCCGACGGCCGCAGCATCTTCGTGGCCAGCGAAAGCAATCGCGCCGTCAAAGCGATCGAAACCGCCACCGGCACTGCCGCGGCCCTCGCTTGCGATTGCGCGCCTACCGCGCTGGTTTCGATGGGTTCCCTGTTCCGTTTGAACGAGATGAGTTCCGCTCCGTTGTGGCTGCTGGACGCTAGCACGGCTCCACGACTGGTCTTCGTGCCCGCCAAATCAGACAGCCAGTAAATTCATTCTTTACAAAGAGTTCCATTACATTTATTTACTAAGTACTCTTTACACCAGGCATGTCTCGGGGTCAAGGGAATACCCAGCAACTTACGTCAGCCCAACGGGTGTAGTTACATAGGAAGCAATTCCTGTATATTCGACTTGGGGGGCTCTGTGAAGAATGTTTGGGAATCTGTGCTGTCTGTAGCGGTTTGCTATGTGCCGCTCTATGCTCAAACCAACATTCTCACCGGTAATGGCGATAACGGACGCACCAACTCCAACTTACAGGAAACACGACTTTCCGCCGCCACAGTCAACGCCTCATCCTTCGGCAAGCTCGCGGTCATTCCGGTCGACGGACAGATTTATTCTCAGCCTCTATTTGTAAGTGGCTTATCGATTTCAGGTCAGCCGCACAACGTGTTGTTCGTGGCGACCATGCACAACAGCGTCTATGCGTTCGATGCGGACTCGACCGCTCAAACCCCGCTGTGGCGAGTTAACCTGGGTTCGCCGGTTCCGGCTTCGGTGGTGTTCGGCCAGCTCGGCGATATCGCCATCGAGGTCGGCATCCTGAGCGCCGGCGCGATCGATTTGCAGCGCGGAGTGATCTACGTGGTCGCGAATGTGGTGCAAGCCGGTAAACCCGTCTTTTATTTGCACGCGCTCGATCTGACAACGGGCGCGGAACGGCTGAACGGTCCGGTCGCGCTCTCCACGTCCGTGAAGGGCAACGGCTCGGGTGCACTCGCAGACGGCACTCTGCCATTCGACCCGGCGCAGCACATCCAGCGGCCCGGACTGCTCGTGGCGAACGGCGCGGTGTACGTCAGCTTCGGTTCGCACGGCGACCAATCGCCCTTCCACGGTTGGATGCTGAGTTATGACGCTTCGGATCTTAGCCGCCAGGTGGGCGCATACAACAGTACGCCGGATGGCGACGGCGGCGCGCTCTGGCAATCGGCGCGGGGCCCCGCGGCGGACCAGCAGGGCAATATCTACGCGATCACCGGCAATGGCGATTACGACGGGGTGCGCAATTTCGGGGAGAGCTTCGTCAAGATCGGGGCGCAGAACGCCGCGACGCTCGACTCATTCACGCCATCGAATTGGAAGTCGCTGTCGGACAACGATTTCGATATTTCGGCGGGACCGGCGTTGATCCCCGGCACTCACACGGTCATCGGCGCCGACAAGGGCGGCAGTATGTACGTTGTGAATGGCGACGCGATGCGTCCGGCGGAAAACGCGACCATTATTCAGGCGTCCACCGGCTCGATCTTCAGTCTCGCGGTGTGGGGCGGCGCGGGCACCGCGAACGTCT
>JAOAPT010000272.1 GCA_025463045.1 Candidatus Solibacter sp. | reverse complement strand
AGTCGAACATGCTGACGGCAGCGATTGAAGAGGGATAAGGCGCTGGCATGCCGGAGCACGCAATCCGGCACGCGACCACGAATCCGTATCCGTCGCGGCTCCGATCGGTGTGTGTTCTTCAACGGAGTTCTTCATGACCCCGTTCGGGGCCACAACAAGGGATGAAAATGCATGATCGCTTTTAGGCGCGTCATTTTCAGGGGAGCGCCTATTACCTATTAAGTGACAAGCGCTCCCGCACGGCGTTTCACAGGCACCCCCCTAATACGCCACGCCCATCACCCGCCCGATCGTATCCGCCTCCGCGATGACGCGCAGCATCAGATGCGCGACGTCGGCGCGCGAAATCGATACGCCGCCCCGCAGATTGCGCCCGATCGCCGTCCGATACGTGCCGGTCAGCGCCTGATCGGTCAATCGCGGAGGTCGCACGATCGTCCACTCCAACCCGCTCACCCGCAGAAGATCCTCCATCAGCGCAAGATCCGCGTACGTCTTCTTGAGCACTCTTCGGATCATCGGATTCATCAGGTGCCGCATGAAAAATCCGTCGCCCGGATCGTGCTTCGGAGGCGCGGGACGGCCAGGCACCGCCACCGTTCCGATCGGCGCGGCACTCACCACGACGATCCGTCGCACCCCCGCCGCCTTCATCGCCTCGATCGCCGCGCGCGTCCCGATCGTCGTCACGCCGGCCTCCGATTCCGACACCGGTCCGAGGCCGGAGACCACGGCATCCGCGCCTTCCATCGCACGCTGCAACAATCCGGGATCCGGAGCGGCCAGATTCGTCGCGATCGTGCGCACGCGCCCGGAGACTTTCTTCGGATTGCGCACCACGGCAGTCACGTCACGCCCCGCTTCGATCGCCTGCTGCAACACTTGGCGGCCAATGCCTCCGGTAGCCGCCAGGATAGTGAGTTTCATATGCTGCTCCGCGCCTCCTGCGGCCGGATCGCCATTGCCCAAAACAGTTGCCGCAACACGCCGCCAAAGATCGCCACACCCAGCGGCACGTGCAACCCGAGCACATGGTAGTGCCCGCAGATCGCTTCGATCATCTCCGCTGCGAGGATCCCCACATTGGCCCCCACCAGCCACCGCGGAGCAACTCCATCGCGGCGCATCACAATCACCAGCGCCGTCTGAATCACTGCGAGGACAATCAGCAACAGCCCCGTGATCCCGTGCATTTTCCTCGCAAGATCGGTGCCGCCAAGCATCAGCCCCGCCAGCGTGACCTGCACAAACACCACCAGCAAATTTAGAGACAACACGGCTCTCAGCCGCTTCATCGAATTCATTTGGACTTCCCTTTCGTGAAATTCTATGCCGCCGGGAGTTCCGGCAGGCGAGAGAGCTTCTCGGGGTTGGTGACCAGGTAGATCGCCCGAATCTGCGATCCGCTCTCTTCGAGCGTGATGACCGAGAACGGCCTGCCGTTCCAATACGCGACCACGCCCGGTTTGCCGTTGATCAGCGCGATGCGCCGCACCAGGTCTTTGGGAACGAATTTGCTCATGCCGCCCAACACGCCCCGTGCGACCTTGTCCGCGCCGTGCACCAGGTTCGGCACCGCGATGCCTTTCCCGCCGCCATCGGCGTAGAGCACGGCGTCCTTCGACAGCAAGGCGACGAGCCCATCCATATCGGCGCCGCCAACGGCCTCAAGAAAGCGTTCCAGCAGATCGCTCTGCTTCTCCGCGGATACCTGAAAGCGCGGCCGCATTGCACTCACATGCTCGCGGCTTCGCCGAAAGATCTGGCGGCAATTGGCTTCGCTTAAACCCAGCACAGCGGCAATCTCCGCGTACTCGTACTCAAAGACCTCGCGCAGAAGAAAGACTGCCCGCTCCACCGGCGTCAGCCGCTCGAGCAGCACCAGGAACGCCATCGAGAGCGACTCGTCCATGCGCACCATGCCGAGCGGATCGCCGGCCGCATCCGTGACGATCGGCTCCGGCAGCCACTGCCCGACATACTCCTCGCGTTGCACGCGCGCCGATTGCAAATGGTTGATGCATAGCCGGCTGATGATGGTGACTAAGAACGCGCGCGGCGAACGAATCTCCTCGTCGTCCGCTTGCTGCCAGCGGATGAACGTTTCCTGCAGCATGTCCTCAGCATCGGCCACGCTCCCCAACATCCGATACGCGATGGAGAACAGTAAGCTCCGATACTGATCGAAAATTGCCAGCCGGTTCGGATCCATCTACTCCTTAAGACCAGTGAGCCCGCGATTCTGTGACAGCGGGATCTACTTCTTCACCACCGTCATCGTTACCTGCGAAGGATACTGTGCCGAATGATGGATCGCGGTGTGCGCCACCACGCCCTTTTCCTCATCGTAATTATTGCCGCCGGTATTCAGATTCCGGTCGAATCGCGGGAAGTTGCTGCTCGATACCTCGAGCCGCACACGATGCCCCGCCGCGAAGAAGTTGCTCGTATTCATCGGCTGCAGCGTCACCTTGTAAACCTTGCCCGCCTGCATCCACACCGGAGGTTTGTCGTACCCTTCGCGATAGCGCAGCCGCTGGATCGTCTCGTCCAAATTGTACGCCGTCCCATCCGGATAGACGTCGATCACCTTCACGGTGATGTCCGTATCCTTCACGTCGCTCGAAACGTAGAGCGTCGCTTCGATCGGACCGCTCGCCTCGATTCCCTCGCGCAGCGGCTCCGACGTGTACACCAGGATGTCCGGCCGCTCTTCCATCTTGCGCTGATCGAATGCGCCGCCCTGCACCGCATTCCCCGTGCAGCACACATTCCCGCCGTACGACGGCACGGGATTCATCGGGTCGTACGTGAACCCATCGGGACTATCGGCGGCAGGCGCGCTCGCGCCGAGAGCGCCATCGCCCTTGCCCGTGTTCGCCTTCCCCGCGCTCGTTAGGAAAAACTTCATCGGCTGCGCGCCGGCCGGAGGCCACGTGTCGCTCGACTGCCACTTGTTCATCCCCATCGTGTAGTAACGCACGCGCGGCATGTTCTCCAGCACGTGATTGTCCTCGCCCTTCAGGAAATGATCGAACCAGCCGTAGGTCAGCTCGTCGTAATTCAGTCGCGCATCGCCCATATCGCGCTCGCCGACAATCGTGTGCTCGCTCGCGCGCTTGTACGAGCAGTGGAGCGTCGGCGCGATCACCGCGTACTGCTGCTTGCCGATCTCGGGCCGCGCCGTATTGCGCACGAAGTTGTACGCCGC
This sequence comes from Candidatus Solibacter sp., assembly GCA_025463045.1. Classification (GTDB taxonomy): domain Bacteria; phylum Acidobacteriota; class Terriglobia; order Bryobacterales; family Bryobacteraceae; genus Solibacter. The sequence continues at coordinate 19,842 of JAOAPT010000272.1, read as the reverse complement.
CAGGTTCGGACCCACCGACACGTCGTACCACGACATGAACCAGAATCCCGGCACGTTGATCTTCATATCGTCATGCCAAAGTCCGCCGCGATACCACGCCGGATCGTTCGGCGTCCGCTTGATCATCGCGCCGCCCGTCGACACCTCCGCGCGATCGGCGAAGATTCCCTTCGGCCCGCTGACTTTCTTCATGATGTCGCCCACCGGCAGCATCTGCAGCGCCTTCGACCAATCCACCGGCGGCATCTGCGGAGCGAGATCGAACATCTTCGACGCCTGGATCAATTCCTCCTGCGTCGCGTTCGGCGGGAACATCGGCCGCACCTGATTCTGTTCGCCGTACAGCCACGCGATGAACAGCATCTGCACCGCGCCGCCGCGATACCAGTTGCCTTGCTCGAAGTACGGCGCCACGCGCCCCACACCCGCGCCGAAGCCCTGCGGGATCATCGCCGCGAACGCCGGATTGCCTTGCGCGGCCACACCCATCTGCCACTCCGCCGTGCTCGAACACCCGATCGTCCCGACCTTCCCGTTCGACCACGGCTGGCTCGACATCCACGTGATCGCGTCCGACCCGTCAGTCAACGGCGCACCCAGAATGTCGTAGATTCCCTCCGAGAAGAAATGTCCGCGCTCGTTCATTTCGACGAACGCGTACCCGCGCTTCACCGCCGCCAGTTCCGCGCTCATGTCGCGCGGCGCGCCGTTGCGCACGTCCCAGAAATTGAAGTTGTACGGAGTGCGCACGAAGATGATCGGGTATTTTTTCGACGTGTCCCTCGGACGGTAGACATCGGTCGCCATGCGCTTGCCGTCGCGCATCGGGACCATCAATTTCCGCTCGATGATCGCGACATCTTCGAGTTCCTTCTCCGTAGCATTGCGAGCCGCGATCACCTGTGGATTCGGCGCGGGACGCTGCTGTGCCACACTCGCCGCAAACCCGCCGATCAGCACTAATCCCGCGCCGCCCTTGAGCAGCCAACCCGCTTGAAACACTCTTCTCATCCAAGCCCTCCCGGAATGACAGTTTACCTCGTGTGCGCTTCAATTCATTGGAAAATCGATTGCTCTCGATCACTCGTTTGGAGACGCGTGGTTAGTCCAATGGGGCTAATCGGTAACCGTCGCAAGCTTGCGTCGCGTCTACTTCAGTACAGGGCCACCGAGATCCAGATCCTTATGAGCGAACCGCAGCCGCCGGCAGCACCCGATTCTCCGCGCCGGTCTCGTTTCAAGTGGTGGTGGCTGGTTCTGCCGGTCCTGCTTGCGGCCGTGATCTACCTGTACTCTTTCGAATCCAAGAGTTCCGCCTCCGGCTCGAACGGCGCCCCGAAGGGCGGAAGCTCCGCAAAGAAAGGCGGCAAAGGCGGCAGAGGCGGCGAACCGCAGGCGATTCCAGTGGTCGGCACTCGCGCGCTCAAAGGCGACATCAGCGTTTACCTCAACGGCCTCGGCAACGTCACTCCGCTGAACACCGTCACCGTGAAGAGCCGCGTGGATGGACAACTCATGGCCGTCCACTTTCGCGAAGGCGACACCGTCAAGAAGGGCGACCTGCTGATGGAGATCGACCCCCGTCCCTTTCAGGTGCAGCTCACCCAGGCCGAGGGCCAGTTGGCCAAGGATCAGGCCACGCTCGAAAACGCGCGCATCGATCTCACTCGCTACGAAAAGCTCCTCACGCAGAACGCGATTCCCGAACAGCAGGTGGCCACGCAGCGGTCCACCGTCAAACAGGCCGAAGCCACCGTGAAATCCGACGAGGGCCAGGTGGATGCCGCGAAGCTCAATCTCATTTATGCGCGCATCACCTCTCCCATCACCGGGCGCGTCGGCCTGCGCCTCGTCGATCCCGGCAACATCGTCCACGCCAACGACGCCAACGGCCTGGTGGTACTCACCCAGATGGAACCCACGAGCGTTCTCTTCACCATCTCCGAGGATCAATTGCCTGTCGTCCTGCAAAAGCTGCGCGCCGGACAGCGTCTCACCGTCGAAGCATACGACCGCGAGATGAAGAACAAGATCGCCACCGGAACCCTGACCACGGTCGATAACGAAATCGATCAAACCACCGGGACTGTTCGCCTGCGCGCCACTTTCGAGAACCGGAACGACGTGCTGTTCCCCAGTCAGTTCGTGAACGCGCGCCTGCTTGTCGAACGGAAGCACGGAGTCGTCCTGCTGCCCAGCACCGCCATCCAGCGCACTTCCAACACCACGTTCGTCTACCTCGTGAAGCCCGATTCCACGGTGACTGTGCGCAGCATTACCACCGGCACCAGCGAAGGCGATAACACCGAAATCACGTCGGGCCTTGCACCCGGCGACGTAGTGGTGATGATGGGCGTCGACAAGCTGGAAGAAGGCAGCAAGGTCCGCGTGCAGATTCAGGGTGAGCCGGAAAATAACGGCGGCGGCCCGGGCAGGGGCGGACGCAAGTGAATCCCTCCCGAACCTTCATCCTGCGGCCGGTCGCGACGTCACTTCTCATGGTCGGCATCCTGCTCGCCGGCATCGTCGCCTATCAGCAACTCCCCGTCTCCGCGCTGCCCGAAGTCGATTACCCGACGATCCAGGTGATCACGTTTTACCCCGGCGCCAGCCCTGACGTCATGGCATCCTCCGTCACCGCGCCGCTCGAGCGACAGTTCGGACAGGTCCCTGGACTGCAGCAGATGACGTCCACCAGCTCCGATGGCGCCAGCGTGATCACGCTCCAGTTCAAACTCACCTTGAACATCGACGTCGCCGAGCAGGAAGTGCAGCAATCCATCAACGCCTCGGGAACGTTCCTGCCGCCCGATCTGCCGACCCCGCCGCTCTACAGCAAGACGAATCCCGCCGATACCCCGATTCTCACCCTCGCGTTGACCTCCAACACGATGGCGCTGTCGAAAGTGGAAGACCTCGCCGATACGCGCCTCGCGCCCAAACTTTCGCAGCTTCCCGGCGTCGGACTCGTCACCCTCAGCGGCGGTCAGAAGCCTGCCGTCCGCATCCAGGCGAACCCCACGCAGCTCGCTTCCCACGGACTCAATCTCGAAGACGTGCGCTCTGCCATCACCGCCGCCAACGTGAATCAGGCGAAGGGCACGTTCGATGGCCGTTATCAGTCGTACCAGATCGGCGCCAACGACCAGCTCCTCTCGAGCAGCGATTACGCCACCGTGATTCTCGCCTATCGCAACGGCGCGCCCGTCAAGCTCACCGACGTCGCCGTCATCTTGGACGACGCCGAAAACAAGCGACAGGCCGCGTGGCGCAACGAGGCGCCCGCCGTCATCCTCAACATCCAGCGCCAGCCCGGCGCGAACATCATCTCCGTTGTCGATGGCGTCAACAGACTCCTGCCGCAGCTCAAAGCCACCCTGCCCCGCGATGTCGATATGCAGGTGCTCACCGATCGCACCAATACGATTCGCGCCTCGGTCAAAGACGTGGAATTCTCGCTGCTGCTCACCGTCGCGCTCGTCGTCATGGTGATCTTCATCTTCCTGCGAAACTTCGCCGCCACCGTGATCCCGAGCGTCGCGGTGCCCCTGTCGCTCGTCGGCACGCTGGCCATCATGTACCTGCTCGGCTACAGTCTCAACAACCTCAGCCTGATGGCGCTCACCATCTCCACAGGCTTCGTGGTCGACGACGCTATCGTGATGATCGAAAACATCGAGCGCTACATCGAGCAGGGCGAAAAGCCGCTCGAGGCCGCGCTCAAAGGCAGCGAACAGATCGGCTTCACGATCATCTCGCTCACCGTATCCCTCATCGCCGTGCTCATCCCGCTGCTCTTCATGGGCGATATCGTGGGCCGCCTCTTCCGCGAATTCGCCGTCACTCTCAGCGTCACGATCCTCGTCTCCGCGGTCGTGTCCCTCACGCTCACGCCGATGATGGCCGCGCGCCTGTTGAAGCACCGTCCGCCCAACCAGCAGCAGAACCGCTTCTACCGCTGGTCCGAAAACGCCTTCAACAAGATCATCGAATACTACGGCAAGACGCTCGAGTTCGTGCTCCGCCACCAGACCGCCACGCTGCTGATCGCCGCCGCGACTCTCGGCGTAACCATTTTCCTGTTCATAATCATCCCCAAAGGCTTCTTCCCGATTCAGGATACCGGCGTGATCCAGGGCATCTCCGAAGCCGCGCAGACCATCTCCTTCCCCGCGATGGCCGACCGCCAGCAGGCACTCGCCAAGGTGATTCTGCAGGACCCCGCCGTCGAGAGCCTCTCCTCCTTCATCGGCATCGACGGCACCAATCTCACATTGAACAGCGGCCGCATTCAGATCAATCTCAAACCGCTCGATCAGCGCTCGCAGAGCGCCACCGAGATCATCCGCCTCCTGCAGCCTAAGCTCGCCGCCATTCCCGGCATCACGCTCTTCATGCAGCCCGTGCAGGATCTCAGCGTCGAAGATCGCGTGAGCCGCACGCAATTTCAGTACACGCTGGAGAATCCGAATATCGACGAACTCAACACCTACGCCCCGCGCATGTTGGCCAAACTCGCGACCCTGCCCGAGCTGACCGACGTCGCCAGCGATCAGCAGGATCGCGGCCTGCGCGCGCAGCTCGTCTATGACCGCGACACCGCCTCCCGCCTCGGCATCACGCCCACCAGCATCGATCAGACTCTCTACGACGCGTACGGACAGCGCCAAGTCTCCACCATCTTCACGCAGTTGAACCAGTATCACGTCGTGCTCGAACTGCTCCCGGGATTTCAGCGGAATCCGCTCGACCTGCGCGAACTGTACATCCGCACCGGCGCGACCGCGACCCCGGGCGCCGTGGGCCTCGTCTCCGGCGGAACCTCCAATACCAACCTGTCGCGCGGCCCGACGAATTCGGGCGCCGCCGCTTCCACCAGCATCATTACCGGAACCAGTTCCGGCGCCACCGCATCCAGCACCGCCTTCAATACCGCTAACGCCGCAACAACGGCCTACCCCACTGGCGGCCAGGTACCGCTCGCCTCCTTCTCGCGCGTCGAACTCACCAACGCGCCGATCACTATCAATCACCAGGGCCAGTTCCCCGTTGTCACGCTCTCCTTCAATCTCGCGCCCGGCAAATCGCTCGGCGAGGCGATGGACGCCGTGAACAAAGCGAAGAACGAGCTCGGCCTGCCTGCCAGTTTCCAGGCGGAATTCCAGGGCACCGCCGCCGCATTTCAAGCATCGCTCGCCAATGAACCCGTCCTGATTCTCGCCGCGCTGATCACCGTCTACATCGTCCTCGGCGTGCTCTACGAAAGCTATATTCACCCGATTACGATTCTCTCCACGCTGCCTTCCGCCGGCGTCGGCGCACTGCTCGCACTCATGATCACCGGCCAGGATTTCAGCGTCATTGCGCTAATCGGCCTCGTCCTCCTGATCGGCATCGTGAAGAAGAACGCCATCATGATGATCGATTTCGCTCTCGAAGCCGAGCGCGGCGAAGGCAAATCTCCGTCCGACGCCATCTATCAGGCCGCCCTGCTGCGCTTCCGCCCGATCATGATGACCACCATGGCCGCCCTGCTCGGCGCCGTCCCGCTCGCGTTCGGCACCGGCACCGGCAGCGAGCTGCGCCGCCCGCTCGGCATCGCCATCATTGGCGGCCTGATCCTCAGCCAGATGCTGACGCTCTACACCACGCCGGTCATCTACCTCTGGTTCGGACGCCTGGCGCGTCGCTTCTCGCGGCATCGGGAACCGGAACCGGGCGGCGAGCCTGCGCCCGTGCACCCATGAAGGCTCCGGAACAGTCATGAACATCTCCGCGCCATTCATCCGCCGTCCGATCGCGACCACGCTGCTCACCGCTGCGATCGCGTTGGCCGGCGGTGCCGCGTTCCGCCTGCTGCCCGTTTCCCCGCTGCCCAACGTCGATTTCCCGACTATCTCCGTCAACGCCGGCCTTCCCGGAGCGAGCCCCGAGACGATGGCCGCCTCCGTCGCGACTCCGCTCGAGCGCCAGTTCGGACGCATCGCCGGCGTCACCGAAATGACCTCGTCGAGCGGCCTCGGCTCCACTTCGATCACTCTACAATTCGATCTCAGCCGCGATATCGACGCCGCCGGCCGCGACGTCCAGGCCGCCATCAATGCGGCGCGCGGCTACCTGCCCGCGAACCTCCCCGGCAATCCCACGTATCGCAAAGTCAACCCCGCCGATTCGCCGATCTTCATGCTCGCGCTCACCTCCGACACCTACAAAAAGGCCGCCATGTACGACGCCGCATCCACCGTGATGGCGCAAAAACTTGCGCAGCTCACCGGCGTCGGCCAAGTTGTTGTCGGCGGCAGTTCCCTCCCCTCCGTCCGCGTCGAGCTCAATCCCGACTCCGTCGCCAAGTACGGACTCGGCTTCGAGCAGGTGCGCACCGCGCTCGCCTCCGCCAACGCCAACACGCCCAAGGGACACTTCTCCGACCCGCTGCGCGCCTGGGAAATCGGCGCCACCGACCAGATCTTCAAGGCCGACGATTACAACCAGCTCATCGTCTCTTATCACAACGGCTCGGCCGTCCGCGTCTCCGACATCGGCGGTGCCGTCGATTCCGTCGAAGACCTTCGCAACTCGGGCTACGCCAACGGCAAGCCTTCCGTCCTCGTCATCATCTTTCGCCAGCCCGGCGCCAACATCATCGACACCGTCGACCTCATCCGCGCCACCCTCCCGCAATTGAAAGCCTCACTCCCGCAAGCCATCGACATGCGCGTCGCGATGGACCAGACCGTCACCATCCGCGCCTCCGTTCACGACGTCGAGTACACCCTGCTCATCTCGCTCGGCCTCGTCATCCTCGTCGTCTTCCTCTTCCTCCGCAATCCGCGCACCACGCTCATTCCCGCGATCGCCGTGCCCGTCTCGCTGATCGGGACCTTCGGCGTCATGTACCTGCTGGATTACAGCGTCGACAATCTCTCCCTCATGGCGCTCACCATTTCCACCGGCTTCGTGGTCGACGACGCCATCGTCGTCGTCGAGAACATCACGCGCTACCTCGAACAGGGGATGAAGCCAATGGAGGCCGCGCTCAAAGGCGCGCAGGAGATCGGCTTCACCGTGCTCACCATCAGCATTTCGCTGATCGCCGTTTTCATTCCGCTACTCTTGATGGGCGGCATCGTCGGCCGTCTCCTCCGCGAATTCGCCGTCGTGCTCTCGATCGCGATCTTCGTCTCCATGCTGGTTTCCCTCACCACCACGCCGATGATGGCCGCGCACATCCTGCGCCATCAGGCCGCGCACGGCCGCATGTATGACGCCACTGAGCGCGCCTTCAACTGGATCGTCGGCCTCTACGGCAAGTCGCTGAACGTAGTGCTGCGCCACTCCTTCATCACGCTCTTGATTCTCCTGGTGACCATCGGCGTCAACGTGTACCTCTTCGTGCGCGTCCCCAAAGGCTTCTTCCCCGAGCAGGATACCGGACGCCTCAACGGCAGCATCCAGGCCGACCAGGACACCTCCTTCCAACACATGGATAAGTTGCTGCTCCAGTACGTCGACATCATCGATTCCGATCCCGCGATCGACACCGTCAACGGCTTCACCGGCGGTGGACGCGGCGGCGCCACCAACAGCGCGCGTATGTTCATCTCCCTCAAGCCGCTCGAGCAGCGCAAAGTGAGCGCCGGCGAAATCATCGGGCGCCTCCGTCCAAAGCTCGCACGCATTCCCGGCGCGACGCTCTACCTCTCCTCCGTGCAGGATCTCCGCGTGGGCGGCCGCCAGAGCAACGCGCAGTATCAATTCACCATGCGCAGCGACAACATAAGCGACCTGACGAACTTCGGCCCGAAGATGCTCCAGCGCCTGAAAAAAATCCCGATCATCGCCGACGCCAACAGCGATCAGCAGAATCACGGGCTCCAAATCATGGTCGATTACGACCGCGCCACCGCCGCGCGCTTCAGCATCTCTCCACAGCTCATCGACAACACGCTGTACGACGCCTTCGGACAGCGCCCCGTCTCCACCATGTATACGCGCCTGAATCAGTACCACGTCGTGATGGAGGCGGCCCCGCAATACTGGCAGGACCCCGACATCCTGCACCGCATCTACGTGCGCAATCCCAGCGGCCAGCAAGTTCCGCTCAGCGCCTTCGCCCGCTTCACGCCCGAAGTCGCGGCGCTTTCGGTGACGCACGAAGGGCTCTTCCCGTCGATCACGTTCTCCTTCAACCTGCAGCCCGGCATCTCACTCGGCCAGGCCGTCGACGCCATCCACAATGCGGCGTCCGAGGTCGGCGTTCCGCCAAACGTACAGACGTTCTTCTCCGGCACCGCGCAGGCCTATCAGGATTCGCTCGGCAGCGAGCCGTACCTGATCGCCGCCGCGCTCGCCACCGTCTATCTCGTCCTCGGCATTCTTTACGAAAGCTACATCCACCCGATCACGATTCTCTCCACCCTGCCCTCGGCCGGCGTCGGCGCTCTCCTCGCGCTCCTCGTCACGAAGACCGACCTGAGCATTATCGCGATGATCGGCATCATCCTCTTAATCGGCATCGTCAAGAAAAACGCGATCCTGATGATCGATTTCGCGCTCGCCGCCGAGCGCAACGAAGGCAAGAACTCGCGCGACGCCATCTTCGAAGCGTGCATGCTCCGCTTCCGTCCCATCCTGATGACCACGATGGCGGCGCTGCTCGGCGCGCTCCCTCTCGCGCTCGGTAAAGGCACCGGAGCCGAATTGCGCCACCCGCTCGGCATCACTATTATCGGCGGCCTGATCGTCAGCCAGATGCTCACGCTCTTCACAACTCCCGTCGTCTACCTCTATTTCGATCGCCTCCGCCTCTGGTGGGAGCGCACCGCCGCACGCTTCCGCCGCCGCGAACCCGTGGGGTCGGAATCATGATGCGCCCATCGATCGCGCTCCCGCTCGCCCTCGCGCTCCTGCTGCTCACCGGCTGCACCGTCGGCCCGAACTACAAGCGCCCCACCGCGCCCGCGCCGCCCGCCTTCAAAGAGCAGCCGCCCTCCGGCTTCAAAGAGGCGCGCCCTTCCGATGGCTACCTTAAGGGCAAATGGTGGGAACTCTATAACGATCCCGCACTGAACGCGCTCGAAGAGCAGGTGCCCGTCAACAATCAAAACGTGGCGCTCGCCGAGGCGCAGTATCGCCAGGCGAAGAGTCTCGTGCGCGTATCGCGCGCCGCGCTTTTTCCCACGATCGGCGCCAGCCCCTCGATTAGCGAATCGCGCTCCACCTCCATCAACAGCGGCACGCGCAGCTCCTTCAGCCTGCCCTTCGACGTCTCGTGGGAGCCGGACCTCTGGGGCAGCATTCGCCGCGGCGTAACCGCGGCCGCCGCCAACGCCCAATCCTTCGCCGCCCAAGTCGGGAACGCGCGCCTCCTCTTCGAGTCCGAACTCGCGCTGGATTATTTCCTGATGCATAGCGCCGATACCGATATCGACCTGCTTAACCGCACCGTCGCCTCGTACCAGGAGTTCCTGACGCTGACGCAAAACCGCTACGCCGGCGGCGTGGCCTCCGACCTGGACGTCGCGCAGGCCGAGTCGCAGCTCTATGGAGCACAATCCGCGCTCATCGATCTGGGCGTGCAGCGCGCGCAATTCGAGCACGCGATCGCCGTCCTCACCGGCAAGGCCCCGTCCGAAGTCACCATCCCGCCGCTGTTGCTCGCGACGTTGCCCCCACCCGTCCCCATCGGCGTCCCTTCGGAACTGCTCGAGCGCCGCCCCGATATCGCAGCGCAGGAGCGGCGCGTCGCGGCCGCCAACGAGCAGATCGGAATCGCCATGGCCGCCTTCTATCCGAACGTGACGCTCAGCGCCTCGGCGGGATTTCAAGCCTCCGCGGTCCAGCAGTTGATCTCCGCCCCGTCGCGCGTCTGGTCGGTCGGTGCAGGTCTGGCCCAAACCCTGTTCGATGCCGGCCGCCGCGGCGCGATCGTCGAAAGCGAACGTGCCGCCTACGATGCGACCGTCGCCGCCTACCGCCAGACCGTGCTCGACGCTCTCCAACAGGTCGAAGACAACCTCGCCGCGCTGCGCATTCTCGAAACCGAAGCCGCCAAAGTCCAGGAGACGATCTCTTCCTCGAATCGCGCCCTCACCATCTCGACCGCCCAATATCGCGCCGGCACCACAAGCTACCTCACTGTTCTCACCGCCCAGGCAACCCTGCTGAATGCACAGCGCACCGCCGTGACCCTGCAATCGCGTCGTCTCACGGCAAGCGTGCAGTTAATCGAAGCCCTCGGCGGCGGCTGGAACGTGTCCCAATTGCCTTCGCGCCAGGCCGTCTCGTCCACCAAATAATCGCCGCGCCCCTTTACTTCCAACGCCCTACCTGTGGCCCGAACGCGTTCTTTGATTCATGTTCATCCCCGCCTCTCCCTGGTCAAATCTGTTTTTACACCCGCCGGATTCGACCAGTTCAACCCTGAGCCTTCTTTTTATCGGCGTTCATCGCCGTTCATCGGCGGCTAAAGGTTTTCTCTTCGGCCAGTATTGTTTTTTCCTTTTTCCCCGCCGTTTCCACCACCATTCATCCGTGCCCTCCTTCGCCGCACCGTGAACAGTGATAAAGTTCCATCATGAATCGCCGTGCATTTCTCCTGAGCAGCGCTCTCGCCCTACCCTACGGAGTCTCCGCGCAGGGCAAAGTCCCACGCGCCCCCGGCGTCCGCCTCAAACTCGGACTCAACGCCTACTCCTTCGACCGTCCCCTCCGCGCCGGAGAAATGACGCTCGAAGACCTCGTCGTCTTCGCCGCCCAAAATAACTTCGACGCCCTCGACGCCACCGGCTACTACTTCCCCGGCTATCCCAAAGTCCCCACCGACGACACGATTCGCAGCCTCAAGAAGAAGGCCTACGTCAACGGCGTCGTCCTCAGCAGCACCGGCGTCCGCAACGATTTCTCGCTGCCCGACTCAACCGCCCGCAAAGTGCAAGTGCAGCTCGTGAAGGATTGGATCGAGGTCGCCGCCAAACTCGGCGCGCCCGTCATCCGCGTCTTCTCCGGCCTCAAAATCCCCGAGGGCCAGACCTTCGACAGCGTCCTGAAATGGATGGTCCCCGACTTTCAGGAGTGCGCCGCGCACGGCAAGCAGTTCGGCGTCATCCTCGGACTCCAGAATCACAACGATTTCCTCAAGACCGCCGACCAGACCATCCGCCTGATCCAGGCCGTCAACTCCGATTGGTTCGGCAACATCTTGGATATCGGTAGCCTGCGCTCCGCCGACCCATATGCCGAGATCGAAAAGCTCGTCCCCTACGCCGTCTCCTGGCAATTGAAGGAACTGGTCGGAATCGACGGGAAGGAAGTCCCCACCGATTTGCGAAAAGTGAAGGCCGCAATCGACAAAGTCGGCTATCGTGGCTTTCTACCAATCGAAACCCTCGGCGCCGGAGATCCCCGCGAAAAAGTGCCGCGCTTTATCGCCCAGATTCGCGCTGTTTTCCAACTGTCATGATCACGTTTACATAAATAGACAAATCCCCTAAGTCCTTACAACACAACAAAGCGGCGGCTTCGGATCGGAGCTATAAAAAAGATTGATTTGATACCGCCGTGTCCGCTTCGTATGATGGGTTTGTAAGTGGCCACGTAAGACACCTCCCGGAATCGATTGTCATCGGGCAGTCATCTAAGTGTTGGATAGGTCAACGTTACCATTAACAAAAAAGGACATTAAAAAATCATGAAGAAATCTCTGGTTCTCGGTGTTGTGTTATCTCTCTCCAGCCTGGTCTTTGCGGGTCAGAAGTCGTACGATGTCATCTTCTCCGCGCCGGCTACCGTTGGCAGCGTGAAACTCGCCGCCGGCGAATACAAAGTCAAAGTGGATGGCGCCAATGCCGTCTTCACGGATTCCAAGAGCTACAAGAGCGTGAGCGCTCCCGTGAAAGTGCAGACTGCCGATAAGAAGTTCCAGTACACCGCCGTTGATGCTACCAAGGATGCCGGCGTGGACAAGATCAACGCGATCGAACTCGGCGGCAGCACCACCAAGCTCGAATTCACGAAGTAAGCATTTTGCAGTAAGTCGGTGGGGGCGGTCGTGCGGTCCGCCCCTATTTACTTCTTAGCCTTCTTTGCTTTGACCCCTTTGCCCGTCATCTGAACGATGAAATCCACTTCCTCTTGCTTATAGGGAGTGCCGTCCTTGTGAAAGATATCGTGGAACCACACCGGCGGATCTTTGTCGGTGTACGGCTTCTGCCACGAATCCCACGGCAGCCGGGTCTGCGTCTTCCCATCGACAAATCCCCAATTGACCGCTGCCACGTTGTACTTCTTGGCGATCGGTAAAATTGCCTGGAACGTGCTGCCCATCGGCCGCGCCATATACTCCGTGCACAGAATCGGCCGCTTGTAAGCCTCCAGCCACTTCACCCGCTTTTCGAAATCCTCCGGACCGCCGTAATTGTGGAATGAGACCACGTCGCTCTGCTCGAGTTGAACCTTCTCCATCGCGCTGAGCTTCTCCGGACTCGACCAATCGCCCTTCCACACGCCGCTCGTCACCGGCTGCAGCGGATCCATCGCACGCGCCCACGCAAACACCTTCGGCAGCAGCGTCAGCACCAGTTGATTCTTGTTCGTCGGCTCGATCTTCCCGTACGAATTCTGGTTCGGATTATCCGGCTCGTTCCACAGATCCCACGCCAGCACCCGCTTGTCATACCGATAGGCGCTGATCACGCCCTGTATGTACACGCGCAGGCGCTCGTACTGCTCCGGATCGCGCAGTCCCGTCGCTCCCGGACTCTGCACCCATCCCGAATTGTGGACGCCCGGCTTCGGATCGCGCTGCGTTCCCATCTGCGGGAACGGATCCCAGCAGGAATCGAACAACACGAAAATCGGTTTAATGTGATGTCGGTCCGCAATCGCCAGAAATTTGTCGATCCGCCGCTGGTACGCGCCCGCATCCTGCTTCCACAGCAGGTCGTGCAGGAATACACGCATCGTGGTCATCCCCAGCGATTCGGCCCACGTGATCTCCGTCTCGATCCAGATCGGGTCGAATGTCTCCGGCGACCACATCTCGATCTGGTTGATCGCCGTCGCCGGAATATAGTTGCTGCCCACCAGCCAGCCCTGTTTGGCGTACCACTCGTTGGCCGCCTTTTCGCTCCAGCGCTGCGGCTGCGCAGTGGCTGCGCTCACCAGCAACATCACGAGGACAAGAAGTCTAATTTCCCACCGTCTCATTTCCCCTCATGATAGCGTGTGTCCCAGGGTGAAAATTCCTCTTGACGCGGGTATCTTTCAGCCGTACACTCGTAACCATCCAGTTACGGATCGCCCGCTGGAACCGAGCACCGGACAATAGGTAACTCAATGGTTACGCAAGAGAGCAATGTTTTTCAGGCCATCGCCGACCCCACCCGTCGCGCCATTCTCGACCGTCTGCGCGGCGGCGGACAAGCCGTCAACGAAATCGCCGGACGTTTCGACGTCAGCCGCCCCGCCATTTCCAAACACCTGCGCGTCCTGCACGAAGCGCGCCTGGTGACCGAGGAACGCGATGGCCGCAATCGCATCTACCGCCTCAATCCGGAGCCCCTGCGCGAGTTGGACCGCTGGCTCGACGATTACCGGCGCTTCTGGACCCTGAATCTCCTCAACTTAAAAAAACACGTGGAATCGAAAGGAAAAAAGCCATGAATATCGAACTGCATGGTGGCACGATCATTGGAGATATCCAGATCGAAGCCCCGCCCGAAACCGTCTTCGACGCCCTCACCACGCCGGAAGACCTCGCCTCCTGGTGGGGCGCCGAAGGCGTATACCGCACGCACGATTGGGAGATCGACCTGCGCCCCGGCGGCGCTTGGCACTGCCTCGCCACCAGCGCCGGCGGCCAGATGACCGTCCAGGGCGTGTACCTCGAAGTCGACCGCCCCACCAAACTCGCCTACACCTGGAATCCAAGCTGGGAGACGATTCCGCCCACCACAGTCCGCTACACCCTGAGCCAGGTCGCCGGCGGCACGCACGTCCACTTCGAACACTCCGGCTTCGACGGCCAACTCAAGTCGCAGCAGGGCCACCTCGAGGGTTGGAAGCGCGTCATCGAGTGGCTCTCCGGCTATCTCGAGGGCAAGGGCAAGGCGGTGGCGCAATGAAGATCGCCATCCTCCTCCTCTTCGCGGCCCTCGCCGCCATCGCCGCGCCCGCGCATTTCTTCGTGCTGTACGAAGTCACGCCCGGCGTGGACATCGCGCACCTCACACCGCAGCAGGCGGCCGTCTTCAAAGAGCACGGAATCAACCTGACGAAATTGCGCGATGCCGGTATCCTCCTCACCGCCGGCCGCATGCTGAACCCGCAGCATCCCCGCGCGATCGCAATTTTCACCGCGGAAGACGAAGCCGCCGCGAAGGAAATCGCAGCCGCCGATCCCGCCGTGAAGGCCGGCCTGATGAAGGTAACCGTCGAGACGCTCGACCTCGTCTTCCCACCAGTCGCCAAGTAGGGCGCCGTCAGGAGCGGGTTGCGTTGCGGCCAAACACGCAGCCCGCACCCTTGGTTTCGATCGCACGCTTTCCGCGGCGACCCTACCTGACATTGCGTCGCCCTGCGTCTCGCTTCCCGCGAGCTACCTCTCGGGGAAAAGTGCCCCCGCCCTCCGCTGGGATTTCGCCAACGCCGGAGCCCCCTTCACAGCCATCAGCGAAATCCAGCAATAAATCAGATCGCCGCGAACGCGCTTGCGCGGGCGTACACTCCCCTACCAGAAATACCCATCGAACTGAAACTGTCCCAACACCCGGCCGGCCTTCGTTTTCAAAGCCACCGTCGCCACCGCCTCATGCGGACGCTTCGTCGTCAGAAACACCGACACTCCGCCTTGCACGCTCGGCGAAATCTCCGCCCGCATCCGCCGCAGATGATCCCAATCCACATCGACGAAATCCGCCGACCGGTTGGTCACCGTGAACTGAAATGCGTACTGCTCCGCAAACTTCGACGCCGAGCACTTGAGCAGCAGATCCACCCGCACCGCACGTTCCCCATCCCAAAGCGTTCCCCGGATCGACACCGATTTCGCATGCGAATCTTCCTCGATCAGATCCGGAAAATCGTCGTCCTTCCCCCGCGATTCGTCCCCTTCCTGATGCGTCGCGACCTTGACTTCGCGCTCCCCGACACTCACCTTCGCGTCCTTCGCCCTCTCCGACTCAAAGCAGCAAATCTGCACCTGAAGCCCGTCCCGCACCTCCGCCTCGACGATCCCCGCCGCCGCCCACTTCACCTTCCCCGCCCCCGCTAATCGATTGCCTACGCAGAAGTTCCGCCCCACCGCGGCGCTCCACGACGTCAATTCCGCCGCGCCCGCCGGTTGGGGACACACCTCCGCGGCACGCGCGGCAAGCGCAGTGAACAGCAGTACCGGAATGAGCCGCATCGCCTTAATGCTATCCTGAATAGAGATCCTCCCGTTAAAATCAGGTACACAAGCTTGAAAGTCGGTTTTATCAGTCTGGGCTGTCCCAAAAACCTCGTCGATTCCGAAGTCATGATGGGTCAACTCGTCGCCAAAGGCCACGAATTGACGTCCCATCCCGATCAGGCCGACGTCCTCGTGGTCAACACTTGCAGTTTCATTGACCCCGCGAAGAAAGAATCCGTCGACACCATCCTCGAGATGGCCGAATACAAGAAGATCGGCCGCGCGAAGAAGCTCATCGTTGCCGGCTGCCTCGTCGAACGCTACCGCGGCGACATCCGCACCGAAATGCCCGAGGTCGACGCCCTGATCGGCACCAACGAACTCGTTAGCATCGTCGATATCTGCGAAGGCATGACGCCTTCCGCCAACCCGCTCGAGCCCTACCTCTATCACGACCTCACTCCGCGCGTCCTCGCCACTCCGCGCCACTTCGCCTACATGAAGATCGCCGAGGGTTGCGACCATCCCTGCACCTTCTGCGTCATCCCGCAGTACCGCGGCGCCTTCCGCAGCCGCCGCTTCGAATCCGTCATCAGCGAAGCCACCCGCCTCTTCCAACAGGGCGTCCGCGAAATCAATCTCATCGGGCAGGACACCACCTGCTACGGCGAGGATTTCGGCCTGAAGGACGGCCTTGCCGAACTCCTCGCCCGCCTCGCCCAAATCGAAACGCCGCAGGAGAAGTGGGTCCGCTTCCTCTACGCCTACCCGAACAAGGTCACTCAGAAACTGCTCGACACGCTGGCCGCCCACGCATCGCTCGCCAAGTACATCGATATGCCGCTGCAGCACGCCAGCGCAAACGTACTGAAGCGCATGAAACGCGGCGCGTCCGGGGAAATCTTCCTCAAGCTCATCGAGCGCATCCGCCGCACCATCCCCGGTGTCGCCATCCGCACCAGTTTTATCGTCGGCTTCCCCGGCGAGACCCAGTCCGATTTCGACGAGCTCTGCGAGTTCGTCGAAGCCGCCAAATTCGACAACCTCGGCGTCTTCACGTACTCCGACGAGGACACCTCCGCGAGCTACGCGCTCGATGGCAAGGTCGATGGCCGCACCATCCAGAACCGTAAGCGCCGCCTCATGGCCATCCAGCGCAAAATCGCGCGCGCCCGCAATCGTGCCCTCGTCGGCAGCGAAGTCCCCGTTCTGGTGAGCGGCATCTCTTCGGAAACCGACCTGCTCTGGGAAGCCCGTATGGCAACTCAGGCCCCCGAGATCGACGGTGTCACGCTGATCAACGATTTCGAAGGCTCCGAACCTCGCGCCGGTGAAATCCGCCGCCTGCGAATCACCGAAGCGCACGACTATGACGTGGTGGGCACGCTCCTCGCACCCACCGAACCGGCGCCCTCCCTGCCGGTGGGCCCCGGGCTGATCAATATTGCATCCCTCGCCGCCGTATGAAACTGAAGTGCCCGATCTGCAAAAAAGTGGAGGTCGCCATCGGCGACCCGGAGTTCCCCTTCTGCAGCGAACGCTGCCGCGAGATCGACTTGGGCAACTGGGCTAGCGAAAAATACGTGATCCCCACCCCCGTCGACCCGAACCTCTTGAAGCCGGAAGAATTGAAACCGGAAGAAGATGAGTAGGATAGGCCTCCTGGCCTGTCCAGCCAGGCATGCCTCGGCCGTGTCGTGGGCACAATGAATAATTCCCGCGATCGCATGGCCATCCTGATCGCCACCTGGTTCGGCTGCGGACTCTCGCCCTTCGCCCCCGGCACCGCCGGATCGCTCGCCGCCCTCGCGATCGCCATCCTCCTCCACGAATTCGCCGCTTTCACATGGTGGCATTTCCTGATCCTCGCGGCCGTCGCCTTCGTCCCCGCCACCTGGGCCGCCGACGTCACCGCCAAAGTGAAAAAACTCAAGGACCCCCAGATCGTCGTCGTCGACGAAGTCCTCGGCCAGTGGATCGCGCTCGCTGGATTGCGCCGCTTCAACTGGGTCGGCTACCTCGCCGCCTTCGCGCTCTTCCGCCTCTTCGATATTTGGAAGCCGCCACCCGTACGGCAATTGGAATCCCTGCCCGGGGGACTCGGCATCAACATGGATGATGTAATGGCCGGAACGTACGCCGCACTTGTGTTATTCGCAGCAGGATGTTTCAATCTTTACTAAATACCTATATGCCTCTCCGGAAATCAACTGACTCCAGGCCGAGCATCTCCGAGGTCTCCCCGACCGCGGCCATCGCAGGCGGTGAATTGCAGATCCGGGGAAAGGGCTTCGCCAAGGCCGACCGTCCCAAAGTGACGATCGGGGAAATCGGCGCGCCCGTCATCATCGGTTCCGATTCGTTCGTCATCGCGCGCGTCCCCGAGGGCGCCACCGCCGGAGAACTCGTCATCGCCAGCGGCCCGCAGATCAGCGAGTCGTGGGCCTGCGATATCGGCGTTATGCTCGCCGACAACCTGCACCCCGTCTCCAACCCCGCAGTCGATTCCTTCGGCAATATTTACAGCACCTTCAGCGGATCGCGCGGCCAGAAAGTCCCCGTCGCCGTCTACAAGATCGATCTGAACTTCACCACCAAGCCCTTCATCAACGAGCTCATGAACGCCACCGCGCTCGCGTTCGATAGCCAGGGCATGCTCTACATCTCCAGCCGCTACGACGGCTTCGTCTACCAGGTGACGCCCAACGGCAACATGAGCGTGTTCGTCGAAGGCATGGGCGTCGCCACCGGGATCGCGTTCGATGCCGAACAAAACCTCTACGTCGGCGATCGCAGCGGCACCATCTTCAAGATCAGTCCCAACCGTCAGATCTTCGTCTTCGCTACCCTGGAGCCGTCCATCTCCGCCTACCACCTGACCTTCGGACCCGACGGCTATCTCTATGTCACCGGCCCCACCACGTCGAGCTTCGACGCCGTCTACCGCATCTCTCACGAAGGAGAGGTCGAAGTCTTCTACCGCGGACTCGGCCGCCCGCAGGGCATGGCCTTCGACGAAGCCGGCACGCTTTACGTCGCCGCTTCCATCTCCGGCCGCAAAGGCGTTGTCCGCATCACCCAGGAAAAGCAGGCCGACCTCTTCCTCTCCGGCCCCGGCATCGTCGGCCTCGCCTTCAGCCCGTCGAAATCCATGATCGTCACCACCACAAACGCCATCTACCGCACTGATGTGGGTATCAAGGGGCGCCCGCTCTTCTAATGGACGCTGAAATCATCGCCATCGGCAGCGAGATGCTGACGCCCGAGCGCGTCGATACCAACTCGCTCTGGCTCACCGCCGAGCTCAACAAACTGGGCGTCGAAGTCGTCTCCAAATGCGTCATCGGCGACGACCGCAATCGTCTCGCCGATCAGGTACGTCAATCGATGGCGCGCTCCGCCCTCGTCATCATCACTGGCGGCCTCGGCCCCACCGAAGACGACGTCACGCGCGAAGCCGTCGCCATGGCGCT
This sequence comes from Candidatus Solibacter sp., assembly GCA_025463045.1. Taxonomy (GTDB): domain Bacteria; phylum Acidobacteriota; class Terriglobia; order Bryobacterales; family Bryobacteraceae; genus Solibacter. The sequence goes on along the minus strand of JAOAPT010000272.1, from coordinate 978 downwards.
CGATCGCAAGCTGACCCTCAACGTCGAAGTCCTGACGTGGCTCGAGCAGCGCTTCGCCGCCGCCAAACGCGTCATGGCCGAGGTCAACAAGCGCCAGGCGTTCGTCATTGAAGGCGCCGCCATCCTGCCCAACGATCGCGGCACCGCGCCCGGCCAGTGGCTCGAGGAATCCGGCGCGTACGCCATGCTCCTGCCCGGCCCCCCGCACGAGCTGAAAGCCATGTTCGAACGCCAGTGCCTGCCGCGTCTCGCCCGCATCGTGCCCAGGCAGGTGATCCGCACCATCTTCATGCGCGTCGCCGGCATGGGCGAAAGCGATCTCGATCAACTGATCGCGCCCGTCTACAAGAAGTACGAGAACCCCGCGACTACGATCCTCGCCGCCGCCGGCGATATTCAGATCCACCTCCGTGCACGCTGCACCACCGAGTCCGAGGCCGATGCGCTGCTCACCGAAGTCGCCGGCCCCATCGAACTCCTGCTCGGCGATCGCATTTACTCCCACAACGGCGACCCGCTCGAAGTCGTCGTCGGCGGCCTGCTGCGCAAAATGCACGCCACCGTCTCAGTCGCTGAGAGCGCCACCGGCGGCATGTTAGGCGAGCGCTTCACTACCGTCCCCGGCAGTTCCGAATACTTCCTCGGCGGCTTCATCACTTACAACGACGCCATGAAGATGGAGTTACTTGGCGTTCCCCCCGAGATACTCAAAGAGCACGGCGCCGTCAGCAAACAGACCGCCGAAGCCATGGCTGCGGGCGCCCGCCGCCGGACAAACTCCACTTACGCCCTCGCGATCACCGGCATCGCCGGCCCCGAGTCCACCCAGGAAAACGCGCCCCCCGGCACCATGTACACCGCCCTCGCCGACGCCGCCGGCACCATCACCGTCCACCGCCAATTCCTCGGCGACCGCCAGCGCGTCCGCACCTTCACCGCCCAAATGGCCCTCGACCTCCTCCGCCGCCGCCTCACCGC
>JAOAPT010000240.1 GCA_025463045.1 Candidatus Solibacter sp. | reverse complement strand
TCCAAGATCCAGACAGCTTCAACGTGTACCGCCGGCCAGAGGGACAGCCGGAGAGCCCACAACGATGGTCTCGGCTGCGACATGGCGTAGCCGACTTACACCGGCAAGCGGAAATCTGTCAGAAGATCAATGAGCGGTACTTCGACGCAATGGCAGCAGTAGACACGGATACGACGTTGGAAGAGCCGGATGTTGGGTTGTTGGACGCGATCGGTCGTGGAGACTTTCTCATCCAGGGAGTGCGCAATGGGGATCTACAGAAACCACTCTACCGGTGTCCTGCCATGGGCAAAAAGGAACACCGGCAGCGGTCGGCCGCGATCAGCCGAAGGCTCAGGCTCTTGCATGTGCACGGCCTGATCCGCAAGGTCGGCAGAACGCATCGATATCCCGTTATCGACCTGGGAGGAATTCTACCTGCCCTCATGGCTGCGCGAAAGGCCCATTCGCGAACTGGTGAAGGCTTGGCGGGGCCCGGGGCAGGGAGGAAAGCGTCTTCGGATTCATCCAGGCGTCCGGCCTCTCCGTATTGGACAGAGGAGGGGTGAGCGCTGCGGCGCAGACCAAGATTTCGGGGACGGCGAAGTGTGGGAAGCCGGAGTATCAACTGGCGGTGGAGGCGGGGGATCGGAAGGGGCATATGCTCGTGGTGTTTAAGCCCTCGTGCACGTGGACGATGCCGATCGAGATGGCTGGAGTGAAGGCGAAGAGTTATACGGCGGCGATTTCGTCTGATGCGGGGGGAGAGCGGGCTCAGGATCGCGGGTACGTCGTGGTGACGATGGAAAACGGCGATCAGGCTTTCGCCAAGTTCCAGGGGACGGGCCTCAATAAGCAGAGCGGCGCGCATTCCGACGAAGGAACGTGGACGTTCACGGGCGGCACCGGGGTGCTCAAAGGGATCACGGGAAAGGGCACGTACAAGCGGGAGCGGCGCCGGATGAGACGGATGACCAGATCGAGGGCGAGTACTCGATTGGTGGGACGGTGAAGAAAGATTAAGGGAGCGGTACCCGAAATGGTGAGGGTTTGTAGCTTACGGAGGCTATCGGAAATTTTAGTGGGTGGACGCAAGATTAGATTGTGAGCGGGAGAGAAAAAGCCCGCAAGGAGAAACGAAAATGAAAACCACCGTAATGACGATCGCCCTCGCGCTGGGCAGCATGGCTTTTATGTCCGCTCAGACGCCCGCACCGACCACGAGCCCGGCTCCGGCCGCGAAGACCGCCGCGGTCAAGAAGCATCACAAAAAGGTGAAGAAGTCGGCTGTGAAGACGCCGGCTGCACCGGCCGCCGCGGCGAAGCCCGTCGCGAAGTAACGCCCGTTGTGTTCGGGGATGAAGCCCCGCCGATGCCCTTTCGACAAGGGGCTCGGCGGGGCTTCTGCTTTTTAGGCGAGACGTTTTTGCGCGAGGCGGCTCCAGCGCGCGGTGAAGCGGCGGCGGTAGCGGGGCGCGGTGCGGTCGGCTTCGACGGCGCGGGCGAAGGCATCGCGGGCGGCGGCCGTTTCGCCGAGCCCTTCGAGCGCCTGGCCGTAGTAGTAGAGTCCTTCGGGATCGTAGGGGCGGCGGTCCGTATAGATCGCGAGTTCGTGGCGCGCGTCAGCGAACTGGCGGGCGGCGACGTAGATGCCGCCGAGCTCGCGGAGGACTTCGGAGGAGTTGTGGCGCTCGTCCTGATCGATCACGGTTTGGAAGTGGGCGAGGGCGTCGCGCGCGCGTCCTTGTTCGCGGGCGATGCGGCCGAGTTGGAAGTGGGCGTCGGTCAGGGTGGGGTCGATGGCGACGGCCTTCTTGAAGCGATCGACGGCTTCGGTGTACTGGTGACGCTGTTGGTGGATGAGGCCGAGCTGATATTGCGCTTCGCCATCGTGGGGGTTGACAGTGGCGGCTTGCAGCATGCGGCTGAAGTTCTGGCGGCTGCGCATACCGGCGCCGAGTCCGGAGAGTTCGCCGCCGAGATAATACCAGGCATAGAAGAGGAAGAAGGGCGAAGCGAGCATGCCGAGGATGCCGCGGAGCGGTCCCCAGACGAGGGCGGCCGCGACCAGCGGGATCCAGGAGAGCGCGACGACTCCGGCGGCGATGCCGTTCTCCAGGCCGAAGACGGTGCGCACGGCGAAGAACATGAGGAACGCGAAGTAGAGGACGGCGGGGATCAGCAGGTAGGCGCCGGGCACGAACCACTCCGCGATGGCGAGCGGAATTTCGACGGCGGCGAAGGCCATCGCGGAGCAGGTGAGGAGCGGCGAGTAATCGCGCTGGAAGACGACGCCGAGGCCGCCGAGCCGTCCGAGCGCGGTCGCGAGGAGTAGCGTCCCGGGCACGTAGGCGATGGCAAGGACGAGCAGTGGCGTGAAGAAGCTGATGGGCAGCCACGGTGCGCTGGTCTTCAGGAGCAGCGTGGCTGCGAGTACTGCGATGCTGGCGAAGAGCAGGCTGCCGCGATCGAGAATCGCGCTCATGGCGGCGGCGGGTTGCGCCCAAAGGCGGAAGAGTAACTCCACTCACGAAAGGATAACAGGGGTGCGCGTGAGGGCGTAGGGGCGACTCGCTTCAACCCAATCGTAACCTGACCTGCCCGGACGGAGTGACCACCGCTCTGTAACGGTCGCGGCTCGGATTGGGGGTTCGCCTTTCGCGAGCGAAACGCCCCACAGGGTTTAGAAGATCAGGCGAAGGCCGAGTTGTGCCTGGCGCGGATCGCCCAAGCCGCTTTGCACGGTGCCATCGAAATTAAACAGCAGGCCAGTGGTTTCAGGGTGCTTGGGATTCTTGCTGTTCGTCAGGTTGAACGCGTCGACGATGGCCTGCAAGGTGAAGCGCTCGCTCAGTCTGAAATTCTTGTCGGCGCGGAAATCTAACGCGAAGAAGCTGTTGTCCTTGTAGAGCGTGTTGCGCTTGACGATGTAGCCGTTGCCGAGCACGCGGTTGGCGACCGAGACGGGCTGGGGCGAGTGATAGCTGATGAGCGGCGAGAACTCGATTCCCCAGGGCGCCTGATAGAGACCGAAAGCGTTGAAGCGATGGCGCTCCATGCGGTCGGAGAAGCCGTAGTCGGGCTTGAAATTGTTGGCGACGGCGTAGCGGTAGCTGAAGGGATCGCGCTCGTTATCGTCGTCGGCCAGATCTTCGGATAGCTGGTAGTTCATCTGGAATTGGAAGTGCTGCGACAGGCGTTTCTGCATGCCGATAGTCATGGCCCGGTAGAGGGACTTCGCGGAGCTTTCGAGCGTGGTTAACTGGCCGATGCCGTTGGTCTTGTCGGAGCCGAGTCCGGTGCTCCAGGGAGAGCCGAAGACGGGATCGTTGCGGTCGACAAAGCGGCTGCCGTGAACGCCCTTGGCGTAGGTAAAACCGCCGCTCACTTTCAAAGTGTCGGTGAGCGCCTGTTCAAGGGTTAAAGCCCAGGTGTAAGTGCGCGGGTTAGTGAAGTTTTTGTCGGTAACATAGACCTGCGGATGATCCGGCGGCAAGTTACTGGCATTGGGAACGAGTTGGTCGTAAGCCGGCGGCGTCACGCCGAAGCCATTGAAGAACGACGCCTGAAAGATCGACTGGCCCACCGACCCGTTGGTGGAACGAGTGCTGGCAAGATCCAGCCCCGGAGTGCGCGCGTAGTAGATTCCTCCGCCAAGGCGAACCAGGGTTTTGCCGGTCTTGCCGGGCGACCAGACGACGCCGAGCCGCGGCTGGAACTGCTTCTTGGAGGAGGGAATCCGACCCGTGGATGGGAATCCCGGTTTGCCGATAAAGGGGGCGAAGAAAACCTGGCCGGGGGGCGTGATCGGGTCGGGTTCGATCTGCGCATCCCAGCGCAGGCCGTAGCTAACGGTGAGGTTGGGGCGGATCTGCCAGCGGTCCTGGATGAAGAGCGCGGGCTCGAGTTGGGGAATGGTCTGGGTGCCGGCGTCGTTGGTGGATTTTCCATTCACGCCCGCGAATTGGAGGAATAACAGCAGCGGTCCGGTGATGTCGGTGCCCTTCGGGCAGACTCCGCTGTTGTTGGTGGAGCCATCGGAGCACTCGACGAACTTGGGGCCGATGTTCACGTAATTCATGAAGCCCTTCACGCTATCGAAGATGTAGCGGCCGTTGGCGAAGCCGATGAAGGTCTGCGTGGTGGAGGTGCGATTGATCTCGGCGCCGAACTTGAAGTTGTGCGCTCCGTGAATGAAGGACACGTTGTCGTTGGCCTGGAAGCGCGTGTCATGGTCTTTCACGGGAATGAAGAAGGGGAGGCCGAAGCGGTACTGGCCGGCGAAATCGATGCCGGTGTCGGGCAGCGGGCGGTTTTGGCCCGGGAGGCTGGGTCCGGCGTAATCGCGGGGACGGTCTTCGCGCGAGAACTGGAAGCGCGCTTCGTTCAAGGTCGATGCAGAGACGGTGGTGTTCAACTGCAGGCTGACGGTGTTAGAGAAATCGCGCTCGATGGCGTTGGCGCTGGTGCCCCACTGCTCCACGTCAAACGTGCCGTTGGGCTGGCGCGCGTGGGCGTAGTTGTAGCGCGCGGTGAACAGGTTCTTCGGACTTGCATACCAATCGATCTTGCCGAGGGTGGCGGTGGCGTTGTTATCGCGCTTGATTGGGCCGTTCTCATTCGGGTCGTTGAATTTGGTGGCGAAGAAGGAGACGAGCGTGGGATCGATCCGGTTGGGATTGTTCTGCTTGGTCTGCGTGAAGAATTGCTGATCGAAGGCGGCGAAGTAGAAGAGCTTGTCCTTCTTGATGGCGCCGCCGATGGTGCCGCCGAACTGCTCCTGCGAGAACGCGCTGAGGCGGGTGCCGTCGGAGAGACGGGATGTCAGGCCGGTCCACTTCTGATATTCGTGCAGGGTGCCATGAATCTGGTTGGTGCCGGATTTGGTCACCACGTTGATGAAGCCGCCGGAACTTCGCCCGAATTCTGCCGGGGCGCTGTCGGCGACGACCTGGAATTCCTTGATGGCGTCGAGGCTGATCGTAAAGGCTGGCCGCTGACCGCCGCGCTGCTCGCCGAAGAACGGGTTGTTGTTGTCCGCGCCATCGATCGAGAGGTTGTTGTTGATGCCTTTTTGGCCGTTGATCGAGATCTCATCGCCATCGGGACCTTGCACGATGGAGACGCCGGGAGTAAGCGGGACGAGGCTGAGGAAGTTACGTCCGTTATTGGGCAGGTCATGCACGCTGCGCTGGTCGAGGTAAGTGGAATTCTCGACGCGCGCCGATTCGAGGATGGGTGCTTCGCCAGAGACGGAGACGACCTGTTCGACCTGCGAGATGCTTAGCGGGAGCGTGAGGGAGATGGTTTGGCCGACCGCGAGATCGAGCCCCTCACTTACAAGAGTTCCGAAGTTGGCGGCTTTGACGACGACTTTGTAGGCGCCGAGAGGCAGCAGGAGGCCGCGGAAGCGCCCTTCGGAATCGGTGGTCAGGGCGCGAGTGAAGTTGGTGCCAAGGTTGGTGATAGTGACCATCGCGCCCGGCACGGCGCGGCCGGAGGGGTCGTTGACGATGCCCTCGATGGCGCCCGTGTTGGCTTGGGATTGGGCAGATGCAAGCTCCTGGAAAGCGACGAGAGCAAGAAAGCAAATCAGCACGAGCCGTCGAAGATGCATAGTTCTCTCCTTATTGAACTGGCCGGTTGTTTGGGAGGCGAACGGAGCTTCCACGGGAGTGGAAGAAACACGAGCGTGTAACACGGATGTAACTCGTCAATCCTCTAATCCCCAGTTGATATTGCATCGAGTATGGGCGTGAACGAGCAGTCTTGTCAAGATTTTTGACGCTCTCCGCAGGTGTTAGGCTGGACTCTTGCGACGGAACTTTCTCATCGATACGGATACGGCTTCCGACGACGCGGTTGCCTTGATTATGGCTTTGCGTGCTCCCGACGTGAGTGTGCGGGCGATCACAACGGTCGCGGGAAATGTCACGGTGGAGCAGGCGGCGCGAAATGCGCTGTACGTCGCGGAGTTGTGCGGGTCGGACGTGCCGGTGTATCGCGGAGCGGCGCGTCCGCTGTGGCGCGAGCATGCGCACGCGGAGTGGTTCCACGGGCAGGACGGACTGGGCGATCACGGCTATCCCGCGGCGGCGAACGCGGTTGCAGCGGGGCACGCGGTGGACGCGATCGTCGATGTCGTGCGGGCGCATCCGGGGATCGTGCTGGTGACGCTCGGGCCGTTGACGAATGTGGCGCTGGCGTTGTCAAAGGCTCCGGAGATCGCGGGGCTGGTGGGGCGCTGCGTGGTGATGGGCGGGAATCCGTGCTGCGAAGGGAATGTAACTCCGGCGGCGGAGTACAACATGTGGGTGGACCCGGAGGCGGCGCGCGTGGTGATGCGGTCGGGACTGCCGGTCGAGTTGGTCGGCTGGCAATTGTGCCGCGGCGAGGCGGTGCTGGGCGAGCGCGATATCGAGCACGTGCTGTCGCTTGGGACGCCGGTGGCGCGGTTCGCGGTCGAGTGCAACTCGCGCGCGATGGAGGCGTATCGGATTCAGACGGGCGAGCACGGGATCTCGCTGCCCGATCCGACGGCGATGTGCGTGGCGCTCGATCCGGCGGTGTGCACGTCGGTGAGTTCGCACCGGGTGGAGATCGAAGTGGCGAGCGAGTTGACGCGCGGGATGACGGTGGTGGATCGGCTTGGTGTCGCGGAGGACGAACGGAATCGTGCGGTGTGGCAGGGTGCGCGCGAGGCGCTGGTGGTGTGGAGCATCGACAATGCGCGATGGAAGCAGCGGCTGTACGAGGCGCTCGGATGACGTGGCACGCGATTGAGACTGCGGAAGACGTCGCGTACCTGATGCGGGTGTTCCGGAATTTCCACGATGGCTGCGTGCGCGAGATGCATGTGGCGACAGGCCATTACGTGAGGACGGATTTATCGATGCGCCTGGATTGGCGAACGACCGTGCACATGCTGGTGCAACGGCAATTCGCAGCGCCATCGGCGATCGAGATGCGATTTGAGGAAGTGGTGGAGTTGCGGATTACTCCGCCGGCGCCGGATGACGCGGCGGTCATCTTTCGCGCTGAGATGAGAGTGAAGGGCGGGGTTGTGAGGTGGGAAGACGATAACAAAGCGACGAGGGTGGCGGCGCGGAAGGTGTACTGGCGGGATGCGAGCGAGTGGATGAGGGCGGCGTTGCGGCATCAGAGGGAAGGGTGAAGGTGCTTCGCTGCCAGGGTTGACATGCCACAGTAGTCGAGGGTCTTTCCCACTGAGGTCAGGTCATGCGGGCGGCCCAGCGGAGGTAGCGGATCAGGTGGGCGCGATGGGACCAGGAGAAGCGGAGGAATTGCCCAGCGGAAATCTGGTCGGCGTGCAGGCCCCAATATGTTTCAATGCGCCAGCGGAGGTAGGGACTTGCCCAGGGGCGGAGGCGGTAGCCGCGGGTGAGGCGCCACAGGATCCGCAACATTATTTCAAGTCCGCGGTTTTGGCGTCGGGCGTGGCGTAGTAGCCGCTGCGGGTGCGGACGGAGGGATTGCCGGATGCGCGGACGGCAATTTTGATTGCGCGGAAGGTGCCGTCCATCGCGGCATTGGTGGGCGAATACTCGATCGTGTATTGCGAGCGGATGTCGTGCGCAACCTGGTGGGCGATCGCGTCCACTTCGCTGACGTCTTTGGGGAAGAACGTCTTGCCGCCGGTGGCTTCGGCGAGGTCGTTGAGCGCCTTTCGGGCGCGGCCGGCCTCGCGGTGCTCTTCTTCGGTAAGCAGGCCGACGCCGTAGATCAGGACGTCGCTCTGGTGGGCGCTCTTCATGATGCGCTCCATATTGACGACGCTGGAATTGTCGTTGCCATCGGTGATGACGACGAGCACCTTCTTGTCGCGATGGCCCTTCTTGAGATGATCGATCGACATCTGGATTGCATCGCGCATGGCCGTTCCGCCGCGGGCGTCGATGCGCTTGAGGGCATCCTCGAGTTCGCCGATGTCGTTAGTGAAATCCTTGTCCTTCGGGTTGTCGAGATAGGCGGTGTCGTTGAAGTTGACGATGAAGACTTCGTCGTCGTGGTTGGATGCCTGGACGAGTGCGAGGGCGGCCGCCTTCACCTTATCGAGTTTGTTGCGCATGCTGCCGCTGTTATCAATGACGAGCCCGAGCGAGACGGGAACGTCCTCGCTTTTGAACTTGCGGATGTCCTGCCTGATCTTGTTTTCGAAGACGGTGAAGGCGGATTTCGGGAGCGTGGTAATGAGATGGCCGTTTTTATCGACGACGGTGGTGTGACAGACTACGATGCGCGTATCGGTGTGGAAGACGGTCGGCGCATCTGGTGTGGGGGGCGGTTGCTGGGCCAGGATGATACCTGCCGTGAAGAGACAAAGAATGAAGGAACGCATTAGTGTTTGGTTGCCGGGCCTTTTCCTCCGGGCGTCGTGAGCACGGCTTGATCCGGGGTGGCGTAGTAACCGCTGCGCGTGCGAACCGTGGGATTCCCTGGGGCCTTGGCGATGATCTTAATCTGACGGAACGTGCCGTCCATCGCCGTATTCGAGGGGGAGTATTCGATGGTGTATTGATTGCGGATATCGCGCGCCACCTGATGCGCGATCTTGTCGACTTCGGTCACGTCCTTGGGGAAAAATACTTCGCCGCCGGTGGCTTCGGCAAGGGACTTGAGGGCGCGCTGGGCGCGCTGCGCTTCGCGGCGTTCTTCCTCCCCGAGCAGGCCGATGCCGTAGACCAGGACCTCGCTCTGCTGGGAGGCCTTGACCAGATTCTCCAGGCTGACCACGCTGGAATTGTCGTTGCCGTCGGTGACGACGACCAGCACGCGCTTGTCCTTGTGCGACTTCTCCTTCACGTGATCGATCGACATACGGATGGCGTCGCGCATAGCGGTGCCGCCGCGCGAATCGATGCGCGTGAGCGCTTCTTCCATTTCCTTGATGTTGGTGGTGAAGTCTTTGCCGTGCGGGTTATCGAGGAAGGCCTCGTCATTGAAGTTGACGATGAAGACTTCGTCGTCCGGGTTGGAATCGCGGACGAGAGCGAGCGCCGCGGCTTCCACTTTGCTGCGCTTATCCCGCATGCTGCCGCTGTTATCGACGATCAGGCCCATGGAGACGGGGACGTCCTCGCGGCGGAAGACCTTGATGGATTGCGGAACGCCGTTTTCCATGACGGTAAAGGCGTCCTGGTTGAGACTGGTGACCAGATGTCCGCTCTTATCGACGACCGTGGTATGGCAGACGACGACCCGGGTATCGGTGCGGAAAATCGCGCCGGTTTCCTGCTGCGCGAGCAGTACGGTAGCCGCGAGGACGGCGGCGCAAGCGCCCGCGATGAGAACGCGCTTACTGTTGCGGCGCATAATAACCCTGTTTCCAGAATGGCCGGAGCACGGGCATACCATGGGGCTGCACCAGCTTGACCTGCACTTTGCGGTACTTGCCGTCGCGGGCGATGTTCTTGGGAGAGTAGCCGAGGATGTACTGATTGCGCAGTTCGACACCGATTTTCGCGGCCACGTCGGGAAGCTCGTTGAGATTATCCACCTGGTATTGACGTCCTCCGGTCTGCTCGGCGATCTCGGTCAAGAGCGCCGGTCCCGACATTTCCTCGGGAGTCCGGCCACGCCCGGAGGAGCCTTCGTAAATTCCGATCGCATAGATCTGGACGTCGGCTTCCTTGACCAGGTTTTTAATTTCTGGCTCGGTGTAGCGGCTGCTATTGTCGCCGCCATCGGAGATCAACAGGAGGGCCTTGCGCGGATTGCGCGCCTTCTTCATTTCGTGCAGCGCGAGGTAAACGGCATCGAGCAGGGCGGTGCGTCCCTTGGACTGGGTGAAGGCGAGATGGTTCTGGATCTCTTCCAGGTTGCGTGTGAATGGTTGGATCAGGTTCGCGGAATCATTGAACTGGACGAGGAAGAACTCATCGTCCGGATTGGCGAGTTTGAAGAACTGCGCGACGGCCTGGCGGGACTTGTCGAGCTTGTGGCCCATGCTGCCGCTGCAATCGAAAACCACGCCGACGGAGAGAGGTGCATCTTCACTGGAAAATTGCGAAATCTCCTGGGGAGATTTGTCTTCGAAGACCTTGAAATTCTCCCGCTCCAGGCCCGTGACAAAGCGATTGAGGGGATCGGTAACGGTAACCGGAATGAGCACAAGCGTACTGTCGACGCGGATGTCGGTCTTTGGACGGGACTCCGCCTTCTCTCCCGGTTTGGACCGGACTTCGAGGTTTGCCTGGCCCCAGACTGCGGTTGCCAGACAGATACCGATGGCGCCACGAATCAACAGCTTAAGGTAGGACGGCAGCATCGCTTGCCAGCCTTTCTTCACCAAGAATAACATACGCTTTTTATGGTATGATCGCGTGTGCCGCGTAAAATTCTCGGCGTCATCCCTGCAAGATTTTCATCCACTCGTTTCCCCGGCAAGGTTTTGGCTCAAATCGCCAATAAAACCATGCTGCAACACGTGTAC
>JAOAPT010000238.1 GCA_025463045.1 Candidatus Solibacter sp. | reverse complement strand
GGAGGATGCGACACGGCGTTTGTGTTCGGTGATGTGGCCTCGCGATTGGCCGAGCGATTTCCGGTTCTGGGACTAACGGCGCGCGGCTGCGGAGCATCGGAATGACCGGCCTCAGGGTACGATATGGCCCACCAACTTGCGGATATCCTCGGGTTCATGGATGCACTCGGCGTTCGGCAAGCCACACTCATCGGCCATTCAAGCGGGGGAGGAAAAATCACCCAGTTCGCACAGCGGTATGCCGAGCGTGTTCATCGGCTAATCTATCTGGATACGGTGTTCCGGTATGTTGCGCCCGGGCTGGAAGAGAAGATCGACGGCGCCATCGCCAGGACAATCGCCGGCAGCCCGATGGACTCCGCGGATCAATGGAAGGGCAGCGCGCGGATGTGGGAACTCGGAGCAACCTCTGCGGCGATGGATCGGAATTTCGAGGAGACGTTCGGGTTGAACCCGACGGACATTTGAGACAACGCTACGCGACCCCACCCGATTGGCGGAAGAGCGTGAACGGAGACATGGACGCGGGTCTGTACTTCGATACGCGGATCGCTCCTCCGATGCAACCGAGGAACATCGCCGGGACGAGATCCGAAGATTTCGCAACAATGGAAGCCACGTCCGCGTGGTTGAGCTGCGACACACCGCGCACTACTGTTTTGTGCAGCGACCGGCCGCAGTGGCGCGGCTGATCACTTCATTTCTTTCGTCCGGTCTCACGTCCGCAATCCGGCAGGCTCGCAGCGATCACGCGGTGGCGGCGAGTTCGCCTTTTTCCAGGTGGTGGACGGTGGTGGCGAACTGGGCGGCGTGGGGGTCGTGGGTGACCATCACGACGGTCTTGCCGAAATCCTTATTCAACTTCGAGAGGATCGTAAGGACTTCCTGGGCGGAGGCAGCGTCGAGATTGCCGGTCGGCTCGTCGGCGAGGATGAGGGCAGGGTCGGTGACAATCGCGCGAGCGATGGCGACGCGCTGCTCCTGGCCGCCGGAGAGTTGGCGGGGGAAGTGGCGGAGGCGGTCGCCGAGGCCGACGAGTTTGAGTGCGGTGGCGGCGTGCTCCAGGCGCTCGGCCTTTTTCAGGTTGGTGAGCTTGAGCGGGAGTTCCACGTTCTCGATCGCAGTGAGGACGGGGATCAGGTTGAACTGCTGGAAGATGAAGCCGACGTGCTCGTTGCGCCAGTGGGCGATCGCGCGATCGCTGAGTTCGCGGAGGTTGTGGCCGAGCACCTGAATGTCGCCGCCGCTGGGGCGGTCCATCGCGGCGATCAGGTGGAGCAAGGTCGACTTGCCGGATCCCGAAGGGCCCATGAGGGCGACGAACTCGCCTTTCTTGATCTGCAGGCTGACCTGCTTGAGCGCGATTACGTGGAACTCGTCGCGGATGTATTCCTTGGTCAGGCTGCGGGTTTCAATGATGACGTCGCTCATGGGCATCACACCTTCTGGCGGACTTTGTCGCCGTTCTTCAGACTCTGCGGGGGATTGAGGATGAGATCTTCGCCGCCCACCAGGCCATCTTCCACGCGCACGCCCTGCGGACTGGTGGCGCCGGTCTTGATGGCGCGGCGGACTGCCTTGCCATCGAGCAGAACGAAGACGGCGCCATCGCGGATCGCAGTCGTCGGGACGAGAACGACGGGTTTAGCGGGCGCGCTGCCGGCCGCGGCGGGCTTCTCGTCGGACACGAAGGCGACGCTCGCGTTCATTTCGGGGCGCAGGAAATTGTCGGGCTTGGCGACCTTCACTTTGATCTGCACGGTGGCCTTCTGGCGGTTGGCTTCGGGCGAGATCTCCTTGATGAAGCCGTCGTACTTGCGGTCGGGGAAAGCGTCCGTGTTGACGACGCCGTGCTGTTGGGCGTGGAGCTTGGCGAAATCGTTCTGCGCGATGTCGAGTTCGACTTCGAGATCGTCGAGGTCGGCAAGGGAGACGACGTAACCCTTCGCGCCGCGATCGCCGACGAAGCTGGTGGTGACGAACTCGCCCTTTTCGACGGCGCGCTCGAGAATGGTGCCGGTGACGGGCGCGCGGATGATGGTGTTGGCGAGATTGGTTTCGGCGTAGACGACGGCTCCGCGGGCCTGGTCGACCTGGCCGCGGAGCGAATCGATTTGCTCCTGGCGGGGACCGAGTTTGACGAGCTCGTAGGATTTCTGCAGGGAGTTGACGCGGTGGAGGGCATTGTCGTAACGCGCCTGCGCGTCGTCGAGCACCTGCTGGGCGACCACCTTATCTTTGATGAGAAGCTTGTTGCGCTCGAGCGTGACTTTGGCGTTATCGAGATCGGATTGCGCGGTGCGCACGTTGGCCTGCGCGGCGGCGACTTCCTCGGGACGCGATCCGTTGGTGGCCTCGGCGAGTTTGGCTTGCAGGCTCACGAGATTGCCCTTGGCCTGGAGGAGTTGCGCCTGGTATTCGTCATCTTCGAGGCGGACCAGGACCTGGCCTTCCTTGACGCGATCGCCCTTATCGACGCCGATCCATTTGACCTTGCCGACGACCTTGGCGGCGACCTGGATTTTGTGCGCGGCGA
>JAOAPT010000208.1 GCA_025463045.1 Candidatus Solibacter sp. | reverse complement strand
CTGGGCGCAGTTGCAGGGTGGGCAGCCTTTGTCGAAGACGATCTTCCACTTGCCGTCCGCGGTGCGCCGCCAAACGGAGTTGAACGTTCCGATGCGTTTGCCGTCGGGGTCGAAGACGGGGCCGGAGGAGAAAGCGAGGCTGCCGGAATCAAGAACCTCGACGGTCTCTGGAGCCCAGGAGAAGGGAGCCTTCGGGGCAGTGTAGAAAGACTTCCACTGATCGGCGACGGCTTTGGCTCCGCGAAGGACCTTGTTGCCGAAGAAGACGCTTTCGTCGGCGAGGAAGGACGTGAAGGCAGTGTGGTCGCGGTCGGCCATCGTCTTCGCGAATGCAATTTCGGTCTTACGAACTTCTTCGTGGAGGTCGGCGTTGGACTGGGCGACCGCGACGTTGGCGCAAAGAGCGAGCAGCAGGGTACGAACCATGAACGCGATTATATCCGGGCCGGCTCACGCGCGAGCGATACGACGGTCGGCGAGACGAGGCGGCGGAATTCGGCGGTATGCATGTGGATCACCTCGCGGTGCGAGCCGGCGTTGAAGGCGATCGTGTCCTGCCCGGCGAGGCTGGCGTCGAGATAAACGGGGAAGCCGTAAAGCGGGCCGAAGGGCGGCATGGCGCCGAGTTCGCAATCGGGAAAGAGCGCCGAAAGTTCGTCTTCGCGGGCCAGGCGCACCTGGGCGAAACCGAGAGTCGGACGCACCTCGATGAGATCCACCAGTTTGCTGGCTGGGACCACGATCATGTGATAGACGCCGTCGGCGAAGACGATCACGGTTTTGGCGACCTCCCGCGCGGGCAGGTGCTCGGCCGCGGCGACTTCACGGGCGGTGAAGGCGTTGGCATGTTGGGTAAGGTTGAACTCCGCGTTGCGGGATTCGAGGAAACTACGCAGTCGCTCGGAAAGCGGCATAGGGGCCTCCGCCTGAATTATACATCCCGCGTGCGGCGGAGGACGAGGGTCCACGCGGCAGCGGGAATGAGCATCGCGACTCCAACTCCGATGGCGAAGGTGCGCGGGGACACTCCGAGATCGATCGCGGCGCCCGCGAGGTAGCTGCTGGCGGAGATGGCGAGCATGCACAGCCCATACTCCGCGCTGAAAACGCGACCGCGGAAGCGATCCTCCGTGTAGGTCTGCAGGAGCGTGCTGGAGAAAACCCAGTTCGTGGAACTGCCGGCGTGTGCGGCGACAACGGCCACGATGGCGAGGAGCAGTCCCGAGGAAGTCCCAAGAACGATGTAGCCGGCGGCGGCGAAGAGAAATCCGATCAGGATGCCGGAGCGGAGGCGGGCGTGACGATCGCCGGCCCAATGTCCGGCGATGAACGGGCCGATGAGCGCGCCTGCACCTCGTGCGCCGAGCAGCATGCTCATACCGAGCAGCGACGCGCGCGCGGGATCGAGGCCGGCGATCTTCAGCGGAAAAACACGTTCTCCCAGGATCGGCAGGAGGACATTGTTTGCGCCGAGAAAGCCGATTCCGCCTTTGACGAAGACCGTCGCGTAGAGGCGCGGGTGCGAGCGCACGTAGCGGACGCCTTCAAGGATGGGCGTGAAATCGAAAAGCTCGCGGAGGCGAAGCGGCGGTGCTCCGGCGGCGTGGGGCTCGGCGAACTGCATCCGGCGGATGAACCAGGCGGAGGCGAGGAAGGAGACGGCGTTGAGCAGGAAGACGGCGTCGCGGCCCAGCAACGCGGCGAATAATCCGCCCAGCGAAGATCCGGCGGCGAGGCAGAAGCTCCACGTGACCGACGAGAGGGCATTAGCCGCGAGGACCTGATCGGCGGGTACGATGTTCGGGATCACCGCGCTGTGTGCAGGCTCGAAGAACGCCGCGCCGATCGTTTCGACCAGCAGCAGCGGGTAGACGAGCCAGACCAGCGACGGCGTGCGGACCGCCAGCATGCCGAGCACGACGAAGAAGCGGACCAGGTCGGCCGCGATCATGATTTGCTTGCGCGGGAGTCGATCGTTGATCACTCCCGCCGTGGGAGCGGCGAGAGCCGAGGGAAGCACCTGGAGCACGACAGCGAAGGCCACGGCCTGCGCGCGGCCGCCGGTCAGATCGAGCAGCAGGTGGTAAACCGCGAGGCTGTAAAACCAATCGCCGAGCTCGCTGACCAGCTGGGCGAACCAGAGAAGTCGGAAGTTGCGATTGCGGCGGAGAAGCTGCAGATAGGCCGCAAGCATGGTGCGTTAGGTATAGAGGCCCATGCGTTCTTTCACGAGGCGGACGGTGCTGTCGGCGATTGGGGCGACGCGCTCGGCGCCTTCGCGGAGGATGCCGTCAAGGTAAGCCGGGTCGGCCGTAATCTCGCGGTAGCGCTGCTGGAAGGGCTCGAGGTGCTCCACCACAATATCAGCGACCTTCTTCTTGAGATCGCCGTAGCGGAGTCCGTTGAACGTGGATTTGATCTCGTCGTCGGAGACTCCGGAGAAGGCCTGGTAGATCGAGAGGAGATTGAGCACGCCTGGTCCGGCGGTGGCGCAATCGACGGCCGGTTCGGAGTCGGTGGTAGCGCGCATGATGGTCTTGCGAATCTTCGCGGGCGGGTCGAGGAGCGCGACGGCGTGGTTGGCGCCGGTGGCGGACTTACTCATCTTCGCGGTGGGATCGTCGAGTCCCATGACGCGGGCACCGACGGTGGGGAGGCTCGTCCCAGGGACGACGAAGGTTTCGCCATACAACGAATTGAATCGCTGGGCGATGTCGCGCGTGAGTTCGAGATGCTGCGACTGATCGTCGCCGACGGGGACGATCCCGGCCTGGTAGAGGAGGATGTCGGCGGCCATGAGGACGGGGTATTGGAGCAAACCATCGCCGACGGATTCCTGTTTGGCGGCTTTCATTTTGTACTGCGTCATGCGCTCGAGCCAGCCGACGGGAGTGACGCAGGTGAGCATCCAGGCGAGCTCGGTGTGGGCGGGGACGGCGGACTGCACCATGATGGCGCAGACCTTGGGGTCGATGCCGGCGGCGAGGTAAAGGGCCGCAATCTCACGTATTTTGGCGCGAAGCTCGGCGGGTTCCTGGTAGACTGTGACGGCGTGCAGGTCTACGATGCAGAAGATGCACTCGTAGTCGTGCTGGATGCGGACCCAATTCTTCAGGGCGCCCAGATAATTTCCGATGTGCAGGTTTCCGGTCGGCTGCATACCGGAGAAGACTCGTGTTTTCATGGTAGAGGGTACGGGAGTAACTCTTATCGTAAGCAATTTCGAAGTCACAGTGGAAAAGCTGGTCTACGGCGGCGATGGTCTCGGCCGGGTCGACGGGCGCGTGATCTTCGCGCCTTTCGTGTTGCCGGGCGAGCGGATTCGCGCGCAGGCCGAGAAGGAAAAGCCCGGGATGGTGCGGGCGCGGATGCTGGAGGTGCTGGAAGCGGCGCCGGACCGGATCGCGGCGCTGTGTCCGTATTTCGGAAAGTGCGGCGGGTGCCATTACCAGCACGCTCCTTATGCGTATCAACTGGCGGCGAAGCGCGCGATTCTCGCGGAAGAATTGCGACGGCTCGGCAAGATGGAGCCGCCAGACGAGATCGGTATCGTGTCGGCGGAGCCGTTCGGCTATCGCAATCGCGTGCAGTTGCACGTGGAAGATGCGCGGATCGGGTACCGCGAGGCGCGGTCGCATAAGTTGTGCGCGGTGTCGCGGTGTCCGGTAGGGTCGCCGAAGGTGGAAGCGGCGATCGCGGCGTTGAACGAGATGGCGCGCGATGGGCGCTGGCCGCGCTTCATGAAATCGATCGAGATATTCACGGACGAGACGCAGGTGCAGTTGAATGTGCTCGAGACGGAGCGCCCGGTGGCGCGCCGGTTCTTCGACTGGTGCGGCGAGAAGATTCCGGGAATGGTGGAAGGCGCGCTGGATTACGAGGGGCGGTTCCGGGTGAGCAGCAACTCGTTCTTCCAGGTGAACCGGTTCCTGATTGATAGGTTAGTGGAAGTCGCACTCGAAGGCGCGGAAGGCGAGACGGCGCTCGATTTGTATGCCGGTGTGGGGCTGCTGTCGGTCCCCTTGGCGCGGAAGTTCCGCGAAGTGACCGCGGTGGAATCGGGCGCGGGCGCGGTACGCGATCTGCAATTCAATGCGGATCGCGCGGGCCTGACGAATCTCAAGGCGCTGCCGAAGACGGCCGAGGAATATCTGGCGGGGCTCGAAACGGCGCCGGACTTAGTGGTGTTGGATCCGCCAAGGACTGGATTGGGGAAGGCAGTCGTCAAGCGGCTCGGAGAACTCAAGCCTCGGCAGGTGACGATCGTGGCGTGCGATCCGGCAACACTGGCGCGAGATCTGGCAGGCTTAGTGGCGGCAGGGTACGCGATCGAGAAGATGACGCTCGTGGATCTCTTCCCGCAGACTTATCACTTGGAGACGGTGGTGAGATTGCGGCTCTCGAACTAACGGATTAGCGCCGACCCGCAATTCAAGTCTCCCGCTCGATTGGCGATGCTCACCGACGGCGACACTAATCTCTTTCTCGCGACCTCCTGGGGTAAGGGCACGGGGGGTAAGGGCACGGGTACCCCTTGGTCTTGGGAAGCATCGAGTGGGCCGACGGCCTGCAGGCGCCGATGCGCTCCTGTGGGCATCAACGCCGTGCGGA
>JAOAPT010000183.1 GCA_025463045.1 Candidatus Solibacter sp. | reverse complement strand
GTGAACGCCGTCGCCGCTTCTACAAGCTGACGCCCGCCGGTCGCAAAGCCCTCGCCGATCACCGCAAATCCTGGCGCGCCTTCGTCATGGCGCTCAACCGGCTCACGGGGTTCAATCATGCGTAATTGGGAAGATTTGGTCCGCGGCAGACTCCCCGCTCTCCACGTCCGCCCCGAGCGCGAGCAGGAGATCGTCGCCGAACTCGCGCTCGAACTCGAACAGGCCTACCACGATGCCCTCTCCGCCGGCGCGAGCGAACCGGACGCTCTCCGCCTCGCCCTCGAACATCTCGGCGACTGGCAATCGCTCGGCGCCCGTATCGATCACGCCGAACGCGGCAATCCGCGCTCTAATTGGACAGCGGGAACTCTACACGACCTCCGCTACGCCTTTCGCGCTCTCCGCAAGAATCCCTCCTTCGCCGCACTCGCCATCCTGACGCTCGCCTTCGGGATCGCCGGCAACACGGCGATCTTCACACTGGTAGACGCCGTCGCGCTGCGCAATCTTCCGTATCGCAATCCCGACCGCCTGATGGCGATTGAAACCCGCAAGACCGCGCAGCCAGAGATCGAACCCTGGACATCCATGCCCGATCTCGTGGATTTTCGCCAGCAGTCCCGCTCCTTCCAAAGCGTAGTGGGTGTGAGCCCGGTATGGAACGTCGTCATGACTGGGCGCGGAGCAGCGGAGCAAATTGATGCGCTCTACGTTTCCGCCGCATTCTTTCCCATGCTGGGCGCGACCGCGGCGCTCGGACGTACCTTCACCCCCGAGGAAGATGTGCTCGGCAAACCCGCGCCCGTTGTCGTCCTCAGCCACACTTTGTGGCAGCGCCAATTCGGCGGACGCCGCGACGCGATCGGCCAACAATTGAAGCTCGACAACGCCCTCTATACCATCCTCGGCGTCATGCCGCGCGATTTCCGTTGGGCCGGCGAACCGGTGGTAGGCACCACGAAGGAAATCCAAGCCTGGTTCCCGCTCGCCGACAATCAACTCGCCGGCACACCGCGCGGCGTACGCTTTCTCAAAGTGGTGGGCCGCTTGAAGGACGGCGTCGCCATTCCCGCCGCGAACGAAGAGACGCGCCGCATCGTCGGCGCCCTCGCCGGGCAGTATCCCGACACGGACCGCGGTTTCGACGCGAGCATCCGCCCACTTCGCGATCAGGCCTCGGGCCGCGTGCGCGCCAGCATGCTGCTGCTGCTCGGCACCGTGGGGTTCGTGCTCCTGATGGCTTGCGCGAACGTGGCGAATCTGCTGCTCGCCCGCGCCGTTGCGCGCCAACGCGAGATCTCCGTCCGCATCGCGCTCGGCGCCGGAGCCTACCGACTGGTGCGCCAATTACTCACCGAAGGACTCGTGCTCGCCGTGCTCGCCGGCGCCACCGGCATTCCGATGGCGTACGTCCTCCTGCGCATGCTGACCGCGCTCGGGCCCGAGAGCCTGATGCGCGCGCAAACCATCGCGCTCGACGCACGCGCGCTCGCCTTCACGTGCGCCGTCGTCCTCTTCTGCGCGATCGCCGCCGGACTGCCTCCCGCGCTGCGCATCCTGGCGGCGAACACCGGGACGGCCTTGCGCACGGCGGGCCGCGGCATCATCGGCGGCATGATCGGTGGACAACATCGTTTGCGCAATGCGCTGGTCGTGATCCAGGTCGCCGTCGCGCTCGTGCTGCTCGTCGGTGCAGGCCTGTTGGTCCGCAGCTTTGCCCACCTGATGGCGATCGATCCCGGCATCGACCCACACAATCTCGTGACCATCTCTACCCAGTTGCCCGGTACCGCCCGCACTCCCGCGATGCGTCTGGCGATGCTCCAGACCATCCTCCAGCGCCTGGAGTCTCTGCCGGGCGTAGCCGGCGCCGGTGCCGTCAGCCGTCTGCCGTTCACTGGGAAGAATCTCGGCACGTGGGTCTTCGTAGAGGGCCATAGCGCTCCCGGACAGCCGCTCGCCGACGTCGAGTATCGCGTCGCCACACCCAGCTATTTCGCGACCATGCGAATCCCGTTGCGCGCGGGGCGCCTCTTCGACGATCACGATGGCCCCGCGTCGCTCGTCGTGCTGATCAGCGAAACCATGGCGCGTAAATTTTGGCCGGGCGAGAATCCCGTGGGCCGCCGAATCAAACTCACCGGCACGCCCCAAACCGCTCCCTGGTTCACCGTTATCGGCATCGTCGGCGACGTCCGCCACTTCGGCCTCGACACCGAACCGCGCGCCGAAGTCTATCGCTCCACTCTGGCGAGCCCGCTCGGCGCGCCTGTCCTCGCAATCCGCACCCGCACTGACGCCGCCGCGATGGTCGAGACGCTTGCCTCGGCGATCCGCGCCGTCGATCCCGAAATCCCCACCTACGATCAATCTTCGATGGAGACGCTGGTCGAGCGTTCCACCGTGCAGCGCCGCTTCGTGATGCTGCTGCTCGCGGGCTTCGCGATCGCCGCTTTGCTGCTCGCCGGCATCGGCATCTACGGCACAATTTCGCAGGCGGTCGCGCAGCGTACGCAAGAGATCGGCGTTCGCATGGCGCTCGGCGCATCGCCGCGTGCCGTGGTCCGCATGGTCTTTTCGGAGGGAATGAAACTCGCGGCCGCCGGCATGGCCGCGGGCTGGATCGTCGCGGCGGTTCTCAGCGGCCTCATGCGCAGTCTGCTCTTCGAAGTCAAACCGCTCGACCCCGTGGTTTTCGTCGTCGGCGCCGCCATCCTGACAGCTTTTGCAATCCTCGCCTGTTACGTTCCCGCCCACCGCGCCACCCGCGTCGACCCCATGATCGCCCTCCGCCAGGAGTAACCCGCCGCGGCCGCGACTGCCTTGCCCCAGTGCCACACTCGCCGATAACATTTCAGACTTTAGGAGGTCAATAAATGAAACCTTTCGCTTGGGCTCTGCTTGCCTTTGCTTTCCCTGCCGCGATTCACGCAGGAGTTTTGTGGAGCAATCAGCGGCGTCGAATAACGTCGAGCAGATGACCTGGCTCAACGATTCGGACCCGGTGCCGGAACGCCGCCTGTCGCCGTTCGACC
>JAOAPT010000144.1 GCA_025463045.1 Candidatus Solibacter sp. | reverse complement strand
GTGAACGGCGCGAAGCAGGTGCGTCTGGATCCTCCGGAGGCCGCGGTGTGGCCGTCTCAGACCCGATGCGTCCAGGTGACGCCACACGCGGACACTACGTATAAGCTAACGGCGGAGGATGCGGGCGGTCACGCAGTGTCGCAAACCTTCCTGTTGAAAGTGACGCGCTAAGTCCGACGAGTGGAAGCGTTGCTTGACGCGGGCCGTCTCATGGGTCTGCGGCCCACCAAAGGCGATGAAGAATCGAGGCCAATCGGAGCCGCGACCGTCAGGGAGCGGTGGTCGCGTGACCACCGCTCCGTAACCGTCGCGGCTCTGACTGGAGTGCATTCTCTTTGACTACGCAGTGCGCTACTTGCCTTCCGACAGCGCCTTGACGAAGCTGTAGAGAAACGTCTGTCCTTCGTAGAACGACTGCACGGGCATGCGCTCGTCGCGGCCGTGCGCGCGAACGTCGTCGCGATCGACGAAGAAGCCCTGGATGCCATACGTCGGGATGCCCGCCACGCGCAGGTAACGGCCATCGGAGCCGCCGACCGCCATCGAAGGCACGGTGATCACGCCGGGCCACATGATGTCGCTGACGCGTTCGAAGGCCTGCAGAATATCGGGACGTATCGGCGATGCGGGGCTGGCGCCTTCGTTCGTCTTGATGGTGATCGCGATCTGATCGTCGGCCACGACTTTCTTCAGCGTGGCGAGAACGTTCTCCACCGAATCGTCGGGCAGAATGCGGCAGTTGACGTTGGCGGCCGCGAGTTGCGGCAGTGCGTTGGTGGCGTGGCCGCCCTCAAGCTGGGTGGCGACGCATGTGGTGCGCATCATCGCATTGAGCGGCGCGGAGGCGGCGGAGACGCGTCGCATCGCGTCCTCGTTGCCTTCGGCGACACGCGCGAGATCGGCGGAGATCGCGCCCTTTTCGACCTTCGCCATCTGGCGAAAGTAAGCGCGAGTAATGTCGTTCAGACGATACGGGAAGGCGAACGTGGAGAGGCGGTAGAGGCCGCCGGCGAGGTGATAGATCGCGTTGTCGGGCACGGGCCGAGCGCTGTGCCCGCCTTTATTGCGCACCTCGAGTCGGAAATCGGAGTAGATCTTTTCGCTGAGCGACATCTCGTTAGAAACACGCTTGCCGTCGACCATCTGGCCGCGCGCGCCTTCGTTGATGGCGAACTCCGCCTCGATCAACTCGCGGTGATTCTTCAGCAGCCAGTCGACGCCGTTGAATGGTCCGCCGCCTTCTTCGTCGGCCGTGAGTGCGACAATCAGATCGCGATCGGGCCTGAAGTTTTCGCGCTTGTAGCGGATCAGGTTCGCGACCCAGACAGCCGCCTGCGCCTTATCATCCATCGTGCCGCGGCCGTAGAAGTAGCCGTCCTTTTCGAGAAGCACGAACGGATCCGTGGTCCAATCGGCGCGCAACGCTTCGACCACGTCGATGTGCGCGAGCAGGAGGATGGGCTTGCGCCGCCCCGCGCCGTGGTAGCGCACGACGAGGTTGGCTTTGCGCGGATTCGCGCCGCCGGTGAAGATGTCAGACGCGGGAAATCCGGCTGCCTTAAGGCGCGCGGCGACGGCTTCCACGATGGGAGTGGTGGCGCCGGTGGTGAAGCCCGACTTGGTTTCGATCATCTGGCGGTAGATCTCGCGCGCGAGTTCGCGGTCAGCCGTGGGCGGCAGATTGTCGGCAAGGCAGGGCAGGGCAAGAAGAACGATCAGGAGAGTCTTCATGGGCATGTCTTATTTCGGGCGGGCGGCGTTCCATGTTCCGGCGTCGACGCCATCGCCGCTATCTACGACGGTGGTCTGGTAACTGCCGGCGAATGCCTTGCCATCCCATTTGCCGTTCAGGCTCGAGCGCGCCGTGACTCCTTGCACCTGGAAGTCGTAAGCGACATCGAGCTGCTCGTGTTCCAGCTTGAACGACTGCACTTTGCACTTCACTTCATCGCCCGCGAGCGTAAAGGAAATGTCGCATTTCCAGGCGCCCTCCGTGACCGGGGTTAGGGTCATGCTGATGGCACCAGTATTCTCGGAGGAATTGCTCTTCCAGACGCCGGTGTAACGGCCGGCGAAGTCATTGTCGGCCGCGCGCACCAGGAGAAGCGTGGAAAGAAAAAGCAGAGTCAGACAGCGCATTGGTGAATCGTACCAGAGTCCGCCGGCTGCTGCCCGGTGTCAAACGCGATCCAGCGTGAGCGGGACGGGCTGTTTGCCGTCCGTGTCAAAAACGTTCAGTTCCCTGGCCAGTTGGGCGGCAATCACGACTTGCCCCGACCGTTCCATCAGGTGCGGGTCGCGGCTCAGCGCATCGATCACCCGCCCGATAAACTCCGGGCTCTCGCTGTTCGAAAGGTCGAGCCATCCACCTTTCGCGGCAGCCATGACGGACTCCGTCCTCACCAACCCCGGGTAAAGCGAGACGACCGCGACGCCGTGCGGCAGAAGTTCGTGAGCCATGTCGGCAGTCATTTTGTCCGTGGCCGCCTTGGAGATTCCGTAGATGGTATTGCCCACGTATTTCTGTGCGGGCCAAAAACTGATATTGACGATCAGACCCTTGCCCTGCGCGATCATCATCGGCGCCGCGTGCGCGCCGGCGACAAATGCTGCCCGGACCCCCGCGTCCATCATGCCGGCCCAACGATGCGTGGGCTGTAGCCAGAACGGCACGCCCCAGGTGAACACGCCATTCTCGACCATCTGCTCGTAGCCGCCCCAAGCCGAATTGACCAGGACGTCGAGGCCGCCTCCAGCTTCAGAGACTCGTTGGAAAGCAAGCGCCGTCTCATCATCGTGGGTATGATCGCAGCGCACGCGAACAATCGATGGCGGGAGGTCCGCCGATTCGATGCTTCGACCCGTCGCGAAGACGTTGAAGTCCGCGGCAGCCAGTCCGATCGCTACGCCTCGTCCTACGCCCCGAGACGCTCCGGTGACTAGTGCTGTCGGCATGACGCTCCTCTATGGCTGCAGGTGCATTTTCAAAAACGCGAGGTACTGATCCCAGTCGGAAGGAATCGTGCCGTGTCCGCCGGCGTGCATGTAGTAGCCGATGGTGTGGAGGATCGGGGTGCCGGCAGGCGGCATCTGGTCGGTCTCGAGGCCCTGTTTGCCGAGCAGGCGGTAAACCGGGTCGGCGGCGCGCGCGGCGAGAAATTCGCCCTTCGGGTCGGACCAGAAATCCTTATCGCCGGTTTGCAGCAGCACGGGACGCGGCGCGATCAACGCGATCAACATGTGCGCGTCGACCGGAAACTGATCGACCTTATCGGCGAACTGGGCGTAGTTGCCGGCGAACTGGTACGGGTAGCGCGTGGGTTCGGTGAGGTGCGCGATGGTTTCGCCGTAATTGCGGCGGCTCAGGGCGGCGCCGCCTTCGCCGGAGCAACTGGCGATGACGAGCGCGAATCGCGTGTCGTGCGCGCCGGCCCACATCACGGTCTTCCCGAGGCGCGAGACGCCGGTGATGGCAACGCGTTTGGCGTCGACGCCCGGATCGGTCTCCAGGTAGTCCATCGCGCGGCTCAGTCCCCATGCCCAGGCGGCGATCGCGCCCCACTCGTTGGCGGCGGGTGCGGTCTGGCCGGGTTTGAGGAAAAGCGCGCGTACACCGAAAGGAACGCCGCCCGCGAAATCCGGATCGATATCGCCGTAGTACACCGTGGCGAAGCCGAAGCCCGCCTCGATCAGGCGTGTGACGTTGATCTTACCGAACGCCATGCCTTGCGTCGCGGGGACCTTCTTCTTGTCGCGTCCCCAGACTTCTCCGACCTTCACACCAGGGTCGGCGACCGTGTTCGAATTCGCGGAGAAGGCGGCGTTGAGCAGGACGGGTGCCCGCTGTTTGGTCGCGGTGGCCGGCAGATACAGCAGAAGGTCCATCTTCGGCCCGGCATTGTCCGCCGAGAAATAGATGGTCACCTGGCGGCGGATTGCCTTGCCGTCGAGCGCGGGCGAGCCGGCCTCCGTGGTGACCAAGCGTGCGCCGGCGGGACGGCCCGGCGCGCGGCCGTACTGATTGTCTTCGAAGAGCTTGACGATCTCGGGGCGGCGCTTGTCGTTCCACGTCTTCGCGTCGCGAACGGGCTTGCCGTTGCCGAGCAGGAGCGGGTCGGGCAACTGGTATGTCCCGACCTTCGCTTCGTCGTAGTTGACCGGGATGCCGGCGACGACAGCCGCCGGGGGCTTATCGGCCTGCGCGTACGCGGCGCACGCACCGAAGACGGTGAGGAAGCAGAGTCGCATCATGATGGTGCCTTTCAGTCCACCCGCGTCCCTTGACGTGCGGAGATCGTGGGTGGATCTACTCTATCATCGAGGCGTTGCTGGAATGGCGGCTTCTGCGGGGAAGGGCTGCGAAAACCAGAATGCGTAAGGGGTGGCGCCGTGGGCCTGGTAATGTTCGAGCCGTTCGCGAGCCTCGGCGACGGTGGGGATGTTGCCGGCGGGAATCCACCAGAGGCAGTATTGCGGGCGCTCCATTTTCTCGAACCAGCGGGCGCGATCGCGGAAGACGCCGATGTGGCGCGAGTTGTAAGTGTACTCGCGCAGGGTCTCGAGCGATTCCCAGACGGACATGTTCACCAGCATGAAAGGGTCGTCGCTGTAGGGCACGTCGGTGGCGTTACCAGAGGTGGATTGCAGTCGCCAGACGAAGCCCGGAGCGGCGTCGGCGAGAGTGTTGATCGGGTCCAGTTGGGCGACGAAATCGGCCATGCGCGCGTCGTCGATGGGATGCCGCATGCGGCCGATGTTGACCTGGGCGAGGTGAAAAGTCATCCGTTCTATTCTACGCGTGAGGCGGTGGACCAGTAGTCGAGAGCGGCGGCGAGTAGGATGACGGGCACGTGGCGTGCGCCGTTACCGGAGTGCCGGAAGAGGGCCCGAGAACGATGAGCGCAAGGGCATGGCGTACCAAATCGGTTATCGGCAGGATGCGGGAGTAACGCCTCAATCAGAGCCGCGACGCGTACGGAGGGGTGGTCGCCGAAGAGGACCAGCCCTCCCTCGCTCGCCAAAGCGCGAGTCACGGTCGCGGCTCGGATTGGCTTTGTTTCGACTACTGGATCGCGATCGGCACGGAATTCGAAACC
>JAOAPT010000132.1 GCA_025463045.1 Candidatus Solibacter sp. | reverse complement strand
TTCGCCACGGGCGCAGTCGTGCGGCAGATTGCGGTTCCCGGTGCGACGAACCTGGTCAGTGTGGATTACGCGCCGGACGGGAGGGGATTCTTTTTGGGAAGTCTTCCCCGACGCAGGCAAGGCTACTGTATGTGAACCTCGCGGGCGCGGCGTCGGTGCTTTGGCGGCAGCGTTGATATGGGGTGTTCCTTCACCAGATGGAAGGCGTCTGGCGCTGATGTTGTATTCGGACGATTCGAATGTATACGTGGTCAGGGATTCCTGAGGGGCAGTCGGTCCGGCTGCAGATCATGCAATCAGTGCGAGAAGCAAATAGCTCTTGAACGGAACGCGTGTGCCGCGAAAGCGGGCGTGCCGCCCAGGACGTACGGATCTGTCACGATTACCAGACCCAAGCCGACGTGGTACCATCCCAGGAATTATGCAACTTCGACGCTTCGCTTTGCTGCCGCTTACCTGTGCCCTATTGGCTACCGAACCGAATGACGCAACGCGCCGGTGGTGGGCGCATGTCACGGCGCTTTCGAACGATTCTCTCGAAGGGCGCGACACCGGGAGCGAAGGGTATCGGAAGGCGGCGGCGTATGTCGTCGACCAGTTTCAACGCGCGGGCGTGAAGCCGGCGGGGGAGAACGGGTGGTATCAATCGGTCCCGCTGCACGTGGTGAAATTTCGCGCGGACCAATCGGAAGTGTCGCTGGTGCGAAACGGGAGCACGAGGAAACTTCAGTGGCTCCGGGAGATCTCGGTGCCGGCGCGAATGAATACGCCGGAAACGGTGGACGCGCAACTGATTTTCGATGGCGATACGCCGGCGCCCGATTTGGATTACGCGGGCAAGATCCTGGTGCGCATCCGGCGCGGGAATGGGCCGGTGCGGCCGGGCATCGCAGGGACGCTGAATGTCGATGTGGTGGCCGGCGTGCCCGAGCCGCCGCGATGGCCGGTGTCGTATGCGGTGGCGATGACGCTGGCGGGAGTTCCGGCGACCGCGGCCGCCGGCGGTGCAGGCGTGACGTTCCGCTTCAATCCGGCGATCGCGGAGGAGCTGTTCGTGGGCTCGGGGTACACCTATAAGCAATTGATGGAGATGGCGGCGGCGGGCAAGCCTCTGCCAAGTTTCGCGCTGGCGACGGGGCTGCGCGCGAAGATGAAGTTCGAAGCGAGCGAGCTGAAGAGCGACAACATCATCGGCGTTCTGCCGGGCTCGGACGAGACGCTCGCGAGCGAGTACGTCGTCGTGTCGGCGCACCTCGACGGGTACGGGATCGGCGAGCCGTGGAACGGCGATCGGATTTACAACGGTGCGTTCGACGATGCGGCGTACGTAGCGACGCTGATCGATTTCGCCGAGAGGTTGAAGGCGAGCGGGACGCGGTTGAAGCGGTCTGTGCTGTTCCTGGTGGTGACGGCGGAGGAGAAGGGGCTGCTCGGGTCGCGCTGGTTCGCGGCGCATCCGACGGTGCCGAAGGAGAAGATGGTGGCGAACGTGAATCTGGATCAGCTACGCCCGATCTTCCCCTTGAAGACGCTGACCACGCTGGCGCTCGATGATTCCACGCTCGGCGACACGGTCCGTAAGGTGGCGGGACCGATGGGGATCAGAATTCAGGCCGATCCCGAGCCGGAGCGCAACCTGTTGCGGCGGAGCGACCACTGGAGCATGATGCAGATCGGGGTTCCGGCGGTCGGGTTCATTTTTGGATATGAGAAGGGAACGCCGGAGGAGGTGATTTACCGCCGGTGGTATGCCGAGCGATATCACAGTCCGGCGGACGATCTGAATCAGCCATGGCTGCCGGAGGCGGCTGCTAAGTTCAATGAGTTCTTCGGAAAAGTAGTCGAGACGGTGGCGAATGCGGGGGAGCGCCCGCAGTGGAAGGCGGGCAGCCAGTACGCACCCCGCTGAACAATACATACGAGACCTGATTATCCAGTTTATAATGAAGACGCGCCCAAAAGGAGCGCTGCATTATGTTCTGGATTGCATTATTGTTGGCTCAGGCGGCGGTGCCGTCGCAAACTGAGCGCGGCGAAGCGCTCTTCTTTGATGCTCAAAAAGGTTGCGGGACCTGTCATGCGCTGAAAGGCAAAGGCACGGCGGTTGGTCCCGATCTCAGCGTGATGGGACGCCTGGCTCCGGCTGCGATCGCGATGGCAGCGCGGTCGACGGTGACGCAGTATGTGGGCGTCGCGAGGATGAAGTCCGGCGGGAGTTTTCCCGCGATCACCGGGAAGAAG
This sequence comes from Candidatus Solibacter sp., assembly GCA_025463045.1. Lineage (GTDB taxonomy): Bacteria > Acidobacteriota > Terriglobia > Bryobacterales > Bryobacteraceae > Solibacter. The sequence goes on along the minus strand of JAOAPT010000132.1, from coordinate 5,109 downwards.
GACGCCGCGTCGGTCGTGCTGTTCGATCTCTCGAAGATGCCGCCGGAGAAGAAGGAAGTCGCTCCGGGCGATTTTACGATGGGTGCGAACGACAAGTGGAAGCACCCGCCGGCGGAAGCGAAGATCTCCAACGAACAGCTCGCGGACATCGTCGCTTACGTGAAATTTGCTGCGACGGGGTCGAAGAAGAGCGTCAATCCGGACGACGTCAGGTAGACATGGCTCCCGCCTGTCCGGACAGGCGGGAAGCCTGTCCTACTGCCCTTCGGTAGCGGCGCCGGGGGCTGCGGTTGGCTTGCCGGCGTCGAGGTGATCCCAGTTCAGGATGGCGTTGAACGCGAGGAAGAAAGTTCCCTGCGTCTGCCAGCGCCAGAAGGGACGGAGCGCGAACATCACCACATGGCCCTTGCCCATCGGCACGTCGACGGCGAGGGCGCGATTGGCGATCGCTTCACCGCCGCCGAGGGTGCCGGAGAGCAGCATGTCGTTGGCGCTCGCGGGGAACTGAACGATCACGCGCGGACGAGGTCCGCCCGCCGCAGCGCCGAAGCCTCCGAAACCACCTCCGCCGCCCGCACCCGCGCCACCACCGCCGCGGCCTCCGCGTCCACCACGTCCGCCGGGGACGGGAGCTTCCGCGGTAGTCACGGCATCGCCCGGATCGAGCGGAGAGATGTGGATCGGGACGGCGTTGGGCGTGATGTTCTGGCCATCGCCGCCGTTGACCGGTCCGCCGGCGCCGCGCCCACCGCCGCCGCCGAAGCCGCCCAATGCACCGGCTGCTGCGGCGTTGAGCACGGGATCCTGATTGAAGTAGACCGGCAGATCCTTGCCGTCATAGCCATACGCGATCGGACTCTTCAGGTCGGTGAAAATGCCGCGTAGAATCGTGCCGCGCGCGAAAAGCGTCGTGGGGTGTTCGACCGTGACGCCGCCCGCGAGATTGTATTCCGCCATCAAGGTGGATGTGGAGCCCTCAGTGATCAGCGCGCCGCCCTGCTGGACGAACTTCGCAAGTTCCTGGAGTCCCTCGAAGCCCATGCCGCCGCGGATATCGTCGGTCTCGTCGACGCCGCCGAGGTTGGGAGTCTCCGCCGATTTCTTGTAGGGGATCGGCGCGGTGCCGGTCATCGCGATGCCGTTGATCATCGACGCGGACGTGCCGCCGACGTGCGGGAATATGATCACGTCATACTTCGCGCGCAGATTGCCTTCCTTGAGTTTCTGGTCGGCGAAATAAGTGTACGGCACGCTGTAATGATCGAGCGCGGCGCGCACCCAGCCTTCATCCTGCGTGCGCGACCACGAGTGCACATAGCCGATGCGCGGGATAGTAATGTCGTGGACTTTCACGCTGGGCGCCGTGGCGACAGCCCATGCGGAGAGTCCGAGATCCTTGAGTTGCGGATCGAGCGCTGCGTGATTCGCGTTGGGGATGATGAGCGCGCCGGCGCGAAGTTTGCGGCCGTTGAGGTCGAAATCCTCTTCCGCGACCTGCATCTTGACGTCCTTGTTCTTGAAACGGAAGGTCATCAGATTGTTGTCGCTGGTGTGCTCGACGACGAGCGTGCCGCCCGAGCCTTCGACGCCGCCCGGCGCCTTCGCATCGGCAGTGAGCATGGTCATCGGCTTATCGAGGATTGCCTTATCGGAGATACGGCTGAGCTTGACGTTGCGCATGTACTGCATGGTCCAGCCGGTATCGTCATAGGGACGCGGGTTGGCGGTCGGGTAGTTCTGCACGCTGAAGTACATGTCGACCAGCGTGTGATACGGCTGATCGCCGCGGATCACGTAGTCGCCCTCGGCAACGTCGGTGCTGCCAACTTTGAACGCGCCATTGGCCTTATGGATTTCAACGCCCTGGCGGCGGAGCTCGTTGACCAGGTCTGCGGCATCGGCCTTGCGGCGCTGGCCGGCGGGGACGACCCACGCCACTTCGGGTCCGTTCTTCCCTTTCTCGATGGCGCGCTTGTTCTTCAGCCAGTAGTTCTCGAGGTAGAGCTCGTGCTCCTTCGCGACCTTATTCATCGCGAAGAGCAGCGCGGATTCCTGGATGTTAGTGTTGTTGCGCGGTCCCCACTTGATGGAGGGCAGCGGCGGATTCGGGCGGTACCATTCCCGGCTGGTCTGCGTGGGTCCAAGCTGCAGGTTGGGATTCACGTCGGGGCCGTAGCTCTGCACTTCGTAGAAGCGCCCGAAGGAATTGTGCGTGAGCGCGATCCAGAAGAGGTAGTTCGGCACCCAGCCATCGTAGAAGCCATAGGTGAACACGCCGGGAACGCTGCGCTTCGCCATCTCCATCACTTCGGTCTGGCCGAGGAGCCACCATTCGTCGATCGCGATGGAATCGAGCGAATTGTTGTACGGGCCGGTGCCGGTCGAGACGTACAGATACGACTGCGCTTCATGCAGATCGTGAAGGATCGTGGGGTGCCACTCGAGCACACCCTTGGTGAAGTTCTTGGTGATCTTGAGGTACTGGCCCATGCCATCGCGGTTGTTGTCGTGCTGCACGTACTTGCCCCAGTACATTAGCGGCAGGCGCTGACCGGACTTCTTGTTGTAGTAATAAGTGTCGACTTCGCGCTCGCGCCCGTCGACTTCAATCACAGGCGTAATGAACGTGATCGAGTTGTTGCGGATCGTCTGGATGAAGGGCGTCTCTTCCACGATCAGGCGATAGGCGAGTTCGATCAGCATCTCCGGTCCGCCGGTTTCGGGCGAGTGGATCCCGCTATTCGCCCAGTAGAGCGGCTTGCCGGTTTTGATCAGCTCGCGCGCCTGTTCGTCGGTAAGTTTGCGCGGGTCGCCGAGCTTGGCGAGGATGTCCTTGTACTTGTCGAGATCCTTGATGGTGGCTTCGTCGGCAATCGCGAGGATGACCTGATCGCGGCCTTCCTCGGTCTGTCCAATCTTCCAGAATTTGGCGCGCGGCGAGGCTTTGGCAAGCGCCTCGTAGTAGCGGTAAATGTCCTTGGCGTAGGTGAGTTCGCCGGGTTTGCCGGGGATGCGTCCGAGGAACTTCAGTGGGGAAGGCACGGTGTCGGACGCCGGCATGTGGTCGACGAGTTCGGTGGTGATCCGCGGATCCTGAAGGTACTCCTTGATGAGTTTGGTGTACTCTTCATCGATTTTCTGCGGGGCAGGGGCAGCGGGCGCGGCAGCCGGTTTGGATTTCTTGGCCTGTGCGAATGCGAGCGGGCCAAAGGTGAGAGCGAGGGCGAGGAGCGCGCTCCCGAAGCGTGCGGAACGAATGGACATGAGTGACTTCCTTCCCTGACGGATTCCAAGAGTCTGACGTGTTTACGTGGTGCGTGTCAACTGAGGTTTACGTTCTGGGGGTTGCGTTCTGGGAGTCGAGAAGTCGAGGGGTTCGACGCAGTCATCTTCGGTACGATAGTCGGATGGCGATTTACGATGCCATCGGAGGGATGGAGACGTGCCGGAGGCTGGCGGCAGCGTTTTACGCGCGCGTGGAGCGCGACCCGGTGCTGCGCCCCGTATACCCGCCTTCGCTGCATTGCGCGGTCCAATCGATCGCCTTGTTTATCGCGCAGCATTTCGGCGGGCCGTGCGAGTATTCGCGGCAGCGCAGTTCGCTGAGTTTGTTCGACACGCATTTGCGATTTCGGATCGGTGAAGCGGAGCGGGATGCGTGGGTGGCAAATATGGTAGCGGCAATGGATGACGCTGGGATCGCCGAACGGGAGCGCGCGGAGATGGCGGAATTCTTCCGGGAGGCGTCGCGGCATTTGATCAATCGGCCTCCGAATGCAGAGGCGTCGACCGTGCTGCCGCTCGACGAGGCAGTGGCGGCGGTCCGGCGCGGTGATGTGGAGCGTGTTGCCGAACTTGCGGACTGCGCGGAGTTCCGCCGCGATCGGGCGGCGTGGATTCAGTTGCTGGCGACGATGGCGGGCAGCGAAGATTCGCGCGTGTTGAGCTTTGCGCTGGCGCGGATTTCGGCCGAGCCGGGGATCATTCACGAACGGTTTACTTACGACGGCACGCTGTTGCATGCCGCGGCCGGCGCAGGCTGCCTGCCGATGGTGGAGCTGCTGTTGGTGCTAGGTGCGGACCCGAACGCGCGGGATCGCTTTGGACACACACCGCTCTATGCGGCGGGGAACTCATGTTTCCGGGGGTCGGCCGGCCGGGTGGTGCGCGCGCTGGTGGAGGCGGGCGCGGACGTGAACGCGCAGGATCGCGTGAAGCGGTGTGCGCCCCTGCACGCGGCGGCGCGGCGGGGCAACATCGCAGCGGCCAGGGCTCTGCTGGAGAGCGGCGCGGATACCGGAGTGCGTGACCGCAATGGTGCGACTCCGCTGGATCGGGCTCTCAACTGCAAGAAGGCTGAGGTGGCGGAGCTGTTGCGGATTAACGCCCGATCCACACGGTAGTGGGGGCGCTTGCGGCGCCGCTGATCGTGATCGACAGGGGCGACGGTCCGTCGGGAAGGCCGGCGGGCACGGTGAGATTCGCCTGATAGACGCCGATCATGCCGGGCGCGGGACCGAGGAAGAGTGGGCCCGCGGGCTTACCGCCGAGCGTGGCGCTCCAGGGGAGATTCGCCGCGCCGCCTCCGGTCAGGTAGACGATCAGAATGCCGCCGGGAGCGATCGGAAAATCGGGGCCGTTGACGTGGTAATCGGGATAGTTCTGCGCGATCGCCCGGCCGTCCGGAAGTGTGAAGATCGCGGGCGTGGCTTCGGTGACCGAGAACATGACTTCCGCCCCGGCGATGCCGTTCGCGGTGACGATCGCGCGCGCCGAACCGATGTTGGTCTGCGGCGGGAGTTGTAGATTGATCTGTCCGGGGCTGACGAAATAGAGCGGCGCTGTGCGTCCATCGACGGTCACCGCGACGCCTCCCAATGTACCCGGAAGTGGGGTGGTGGCGGCGACGGCTGTCTGCGTCGCGAGATTCGCTCCGTAGATGGAAACGAGCGAGCCGGCGACTACGGGACGGCCGCTATCGTTGGCGGTGCTGACCACACCGCGCGCGGCGACGCAGGGAGCCGGCCACTGTCCGGGGGCCGCCTGGACAAGGGTCAGCGTCCGTCCGGCGATCGCGAACTGCGTGCTGCGGCGAGGGCCGGTATTCGG
>JAOAPT010000121.1 GCA_025463045.1 Candidatus Solibacter sp. | reverse complement strand
CCTTCATCTTTTCCATAAAGGAATCCCGTTCCTTCGTGGCGCCCTGAGGTACCCATCGATCGCCCGAGGCCATGAGCGCCTGGGCCTCGGGAGAGATAGTCTTTGGAACCGGGATCGCACGTTTGATGTGGGCGGTGCCGTCGGCGTCGAAGGTCGTGGAGGCATCGGCCGTAATGGATTGCGACCGGGCGCGCATTGCTAATGCGGCGGGCAGGGCGAACAGGGACGAAAGCGATCTCCTGGTCATAGTAAGTAGCTCCGTGTCGGGAAGGTTTACGGGCCTACATGCCCTTCATAAGCAGGTCCATTCACTTGAACGAGGAATCCATCGGGGTCGCGGAACTTAAACGATTCCTTGTTCCCGCCCGGCTCGGGTTTCAAATTGCGCGCCTTCAGTTTCGCGATCACGTCTTCGGCGTTGAAGGCGGCGATTCCGAAATCGAAGTGATCGAGGGCCACAGGGTCGGGCTTCTGCTCGATTCCGAAGAAGCTCTTGCCTACGCCCAGGATATGAGTCGTCGCGGAATGCTGCTTGAGGGGCATTCCAAAGAATTCCTGGTAGAACTGGGATGTACGTTGGACGTCTGCGACGCGTACAGTCAGATGATTTAGTGTGACGGCGCGGAGGCCCGATGGTTTTGGCGCGGCTTGGGCGCCCGTGACCAGCGCGGCGAGGGAAGCGGCAAGTTGTCGGCGGGTCAGTCTGCCGTGTTCGAAGTCTGCAAGCATTCGTTCAATGATTTGCTGCATGTCTAGCCCTTTTAAACTCGATAATCAGAAATTGTACTTGAGAGCGAATTGAATCTGGCGCATGCTCGCCCTGGTGGAGGTGATCGTACCAAAGGTCGCCTGCGGAAGCACGTTCGAGCTTCCCCATCCCGTGGCCGGATTGCCCAATTCGACGTGATTGGGGGCGTTGAACATCTCCATGCGGAACTGGAGTGTCTGTTTCTCGGCGATGCGAAAATCCTTGATCGTGGAGAAATCGAAGTTCACCTGGGATGGGCCGACGAGGTTGTTGCGCGCGCAGGTTCCAAACAGCGGCACAACGGTGTTGGTAAAGGCGGCGGGATTGAACCACGCATGTGAATTTGGATTGGCGAACACAGGATCCACACCATTCACGCAGTTGAGGCGATTGCTCACAGAGAAGCCGGTCCCGGGTGAGTCCCATGAATTGGTGTCCAGCGCCTGGCCGCTTTGCGCCGTAGCGATGACACTGAGTTGCCAGCTACCGACCAACTGGTTGACGATACCTCCCCGGTTCAACATGCGCTGGCCCTTACCGAAGGGCAGTGTGTAGAGGGTGGAAGCAACGAAGCGATGCGGCACGTTGAAGGTTGCGTACCCGTAGTCGCATGCCCGGCACCGTGAGTCCTGCGCGGTGAAGTCCAGGGCTCCGCGGATGGCGCTGCCGTCATCCAGAGCTTTGGACCAGGTGTAGCTGAACAGGGTCGTCAGATTGGTTCCGAACCGCTGACTGACTTTGCCGCTAATTCCGTTATAGTTCGCAACGCCGTCCGCCTTCAGGAATTGAATGCCGGCCGGTCCCCATTCCGGGTAGGGCATGCGGGTAACAATCGGGGCGTTGCCCGGAATCGGCTGTCCCGGATTCAGCAGATTATCCAAGTGGCGGCTCTCGGAGCCGTTGTAGCCTATCTCCACGGTAGTCGAGTTACCGATCAGACGCTGGATGTTGAAAACGTACTGCATGGTATAGGTGGTCGGCAGATGATGGTCGGCGCCCCAGGTGAGGCCGATGGGCAGATTGACAGGTAAGGCAGCGGTATTCAGGAAATTCGAATAGGTCACATTCTGCGGCGGAGAATAGGTGTTGTCGGGATTATACGAGGTTCGGCCGCCCAGTCCACGGTTCAAATCGAAGATGGAATTCTTGCTTTCCTGTGAATAGAAGAATCCAAAGCCGGTGCGGATCGACCACTTCTCCGATGGACTCCAGGCGATTCCCAGGCGCGGCGCGAAGTTCTTGTAATCGGGCGCGATCAACCGATCACCCAGGCGTCCGTCCCGGGCGAGCTGCAGAGCAGGGGCGCCGGCGATGTTGGCTCCACTGGCCGTGGTGGACCAGTAAGGCAGGTAGTGGAAATTGATGCCGTCATAGAAATCCCCGCTGCCGGTCCGAACGTAGACAGGGTGCTGGCTTTTATCGGGGAGATTTGCGACGTTGGGGATGCCGTTGTAGTTGAGCTGGACGTTCACACTATGACCCGATACGTCGAGAAGCGGCTGGGCAAACTCCCATCTCAAACCCGCGGTGATGGTCAAACGCGGGTGGATCTTCCAGGTGTCGTCAACGTAAGCCGCGAATTCGTTGTTGCGGAAATCGGACGAGACAAGCGAGACGGCGATGATCGTCTGGGTGATGTAGTCCTGCAGAAAGTCCGCGCCCGCATAGCCCGTACTCTGCGTATTCGGATTGCCCGTGAACGCGCCCGTGAAAAAGAACTGGCCGCGCGGGAATTCATTTCCAATCTGCGGGAACTGGTTGTATCGGTACTCGCCGCCCATGCGGAGGGCGTGCTTGCCGGTCACCCAGGAGAAATTGTCCATGCCCTGGTAGACCTTGTCGTTGATTTGGAATGGGCTGCTGGTCGGGTTGCCGAAGGTGCTGAGATTGTTACCCAAGACAATGTTCGGTATGCCCCAGGAGTTCTTGTCCGTAATCTTCACCGGCACTCCGATCTCGGCATCCACATCTTCGACGCCCGCCAGTTGCTGGGTGATGTTGTTGAACAGCGAGCTGTAGCCGAATCGCGCCTCGTTCACTTTGGTCGGCGAGATGATCCGGACATTAGACAAGACCCACTGGCTCGCCCTGGTGTATAAAGTCTGTCCATCGACGGTGAGGCCCGGCATTACGGTTAGCTCATCGGTCCAGCTATAGCGCCCGAACCACTGCGACCTGGCGTTTTCGTTGAAGTCGATCCGCTGGTTGAACTGGTCCTTATCGACCGGGGTGTTCACCGTGTATTGGTAGTTCCGGTTCGGCGTGCCCGGCAGAACGGGCTGATTCGGCATGGGGAAGAACTTCAGCAGAAACAGCGAAGTCTTGTCAATGCGGTTTTGCGGTATCTGATTTCCGGGATAGGGCGCCGTGACGACGTTGGGAGGTGTTCCGACTCGCGTAAGCGGGTCCTGCAAGACGGTAGGGATGGCGGAGAAATCTCCGTTCCGCATGGCCGCCGTCATTGTGGTCGCGAACGACGTAGTTGCCTGGCGGGACCGGAAACCTTCATAGTTCGACATGAAAAAAAGCCGATTCTTTCCATTGAAAAATTTTGGAATCTGAATCGGCCCTCCGAGGGTGAAGCCGTATTGATTCTGGCGATAGGGCTGACTTGCCGGCGAGGGGTTCGTCGCGCTGCGCGTGCTGGAATTGAAGTCGTACGCCCTCGCGTCCAGTACGTTGTTGCGAAGGAACTCAAAGAGCGTTCCGTGGTAGACGTTGGTTCCGGGCTTGGTGGAGACGTTGACCTGGCCGGCTTCCCGTCCGAATTCCGCGGGGTAGACGCCGGACTGAACTTTGAATTCCTGCAGAGCTTCCACGGAAGGCCGAAGGATGTACGTGTTGAAATCGACGTCGGTGTTGGTGATGCCGTCTAGAGTGTAATTGGCCCACGTCGCGCGCGCGCCGGAGAGCGAGACGGTGAGCGTGGAGCGCGTACCGCCGAGACGGGCGCTCGCTTGCTGGGCAGGCAGGAAGCCGAATGCAACGTTGGGAGCCAGGGCGACCAGGCTGAAAAAGTTTCGCCCGTTCAATGGCAGTTCGCTGATGCGCTTTTCCTCGATGACCGTGCCCACCGTCGCATTTTCGGTGCTCAGCATCCCTCCTGAGGCATTGACTTCGATCGTCTGGTTCGCCTGTCCGAGCGAGAGGCTGAAATCGACGCGCGCCGTCTGCTGAACCTGAAGTTCGATATTGGTCTTCACGATCGTTGCAAGCCCGGCGCGGCGACCCTGACCTGGTATATGCCCGGAGTCAGATCGGGGAAACTGTAAATGCCCGCGCCGTTCGTGACGGTTGATCGGGCCACGTTGGTATTGGCGTTCGTGACGGTGACCGACGCGTTCGGCGCCACGGCGCCGCTTTGATCCTTCACTTCGCCGGCGATGGAACCCGAGGTTTGCGCGAGTGCCGCGCCTGACGCCAGACACAGTGCAATTGCGAGTAGAGAGCTTCTCATTGTGGTTCGCCTCCTTCGAGAGCGCGGTGGTGTCCTAGAACGAATTCTCATCGCCCCAGCTATATCGGCCCGTCCAACTCGAACGCACGGATTCCGAATGGTCCAGGCGCAGGATGAAGTGGTCGCGGTTTTCCGGACGTGCCTGTGCTTCCACGAAATTGTTGATGGAACCCGGGAGGATCGGCGTGTGGTAGAACTCCAGGAACTGTTTCGAAATGGGACTGATGGGGTTTTGCGGAATGATATTTCCCGGGAACGGAGTGGCGGTGATGGTCTTCCCGTCCGGCGCGGGAACGTGGGTATTCGGGTCGTAGATCTTATTGGGGATGGCCGAAAAATCCCCGCCTTGGATTTGAGCAGATGCCAGACTATAGAGTGCGGTTGTATTGCCGCGTTTCCGGTAGGATTCGTAGTTCGCCGTGAAGAATAGCTTGTCCTTGCCGTTAAAGATCTTCGGAATCCGGACCGATCCCCGAGTGTGCCGCCGTACTGGTTCCACTTAAATGGGTCCTTGGAAGGCCGCAAAGCCGAGAACGCGTACTGCGCCGCGTCCGAGCCAAGCGTCTGGCCGAAGACAGGACATCCCGCCAGCACAAGGCACGTCAGAACCAGTGTTCGAATCTTCATAAGAATCCCCATTGCCCTCACGCCCCCGCTTAACCCGCATATCTCGCAACATTTCTGCCGCGGCGCGCGATAAGACCGCGTCTGCGTCGTTGCGCTCGCTCACCGTGCTCGACGTACGGTACAAGTACGCCCCCGCGCGCTGAGCTTCGCACGCCTCGCATCCACAGCCTTCTCACGCGCCTCGCGACGAAACGGTGTGAGATATGCGGGTTATCGATTCAGACCAGCCGTAAGAAGCTATCACGGGCAAATTGCGAAATCGCCTATCCGTGGATAGGGTGGGGCTTTATTTGAGTCAAGCGGCGATCGGGCCTGAGGCCAGCGCATCCCCGAGAGGCAAGCGGGCTACTACGGTGGTTCCCACTCCGAGGGCGCTGGCCACTTCCAGGGTGCCGCCGATCTGCTCCATTCGTTCGCGCATGCCGAGGATGCCGAAGTGGCCGTCCGCCGCGAGACCTCCCGAGGCAGGCTCGAATCCGCAGCCATTATCCCGAACCTCCAGAGCCACCGCGGTGGGCGCGAACCGCAAGCGGACCGTCACCGCGGTGGGCCCGGCATGCATGAGCGCGTTACGAATTGCCTCGCGAGTTACCAGCAACAGAGTGCGGTTAATGGACTCGGCGAACCGCGTCTCCGTGCCGGCCACTTCCAGCATCACGGGCGGGCCCTTCTCGCCGCTCACCGTATTCGCCAGTTCCGACAAGGCGCCGGACAGCCCTTTTTCGAACGAGTCGTGCCGGAGGTCGCTGAGCGCCTGACGCGCCTCATCCAATGTCAGACGAAGATGAATGCGGGCATTGTCGAGGCATTCGAGCATGAGATCCTGGTCCGACCGCGCCGATCCCACGGCGGCTTCAATCAGGGTGGAAACGCCTACACAGCCCTGCACCACGGTATCGTGCATCTCGCGCGCGATCCTGGTGCGCTCGGCCAGGCGCAGGTTGTAGCGCTGGCGGGCCTGTCGTTCCTGATAAAGAAAGACACCGGCGACTCCGGCGCACGCAAGCAGAATCGCCAACCCGTAAAACCAGACGGTCTGATGAAACGCGGGACGCACGACGAAGGAGATCACGGCCTCCGAGGGAGCCGCATCCGTCGATCCGTCGCGAGAGATCACGCGGAATCGATACTGGCCCGGGGGCAGATTATCGTAGAATGCGGCGCGGTGAGACGTGACGTCGTTCCAATGCGGATCGTAGCCCTCCAACTTGTAGCGAAAGAAAACGCGCTCGGGAGCACGAAGACTGCACGCCGTGAATTCGATCTCGACCCGGTGGCGGCCCGGGCCGACCATGACCTCACCCGTGGCCCGAGCACTCTTGCCATCCACCAGGACTGATTCCACTCGAACCGGCGAGGGGTATCCAGTCCGCGGATGACTGGGCTTGAAGTGGACCGCACCCTTGACGGTCGGAAACCACAGCTCGCCGTCGGCGGCCATGCATCCGGATGGCTGTACACCACCGTTGATCTGGGATTCCAACCCGTCGCCGGCGCCATAGGCCAGGACCGCGATCGAATCCGTGTTTCCGTCGGCAGCGGCATTCAGATCGTCGATGGATGCCGCGGAGAGGCCGGTGGGACCGCTCATCCAGAGGCTACCCGCCCGATCGCCGATCACCTGGAAGATCGAGTTGCTTAACAGTCCTTCGTGAGTTGTGATCCGGACCGCTCTCCCATTGCGAATGCGGGCCAGACCGCCGCCGCGTGTTCCGATCCAAAGTGTGCCGGGCGCCTCCGCATAGATTGACCAGATTCGGTCGCGGCTGAGGGCGGCAAAAGCGGGATCGGTCACAAACCGTCCGCCGTGGAAACGGTTCAGGCCGCGGTCCGTGCCCACCAGCATGTCGCCGTTGTGGTCTTCCGCAATGGCGCGAATCCATCCGTAAGACAGGCCTTCTTCGAGGTAATAATTCTTGATATGCGAGCCATCCCACCGGCTGAGTCCGCTGGTTGTGCCGATCCACAGATTCCGATCGCGGTCTTCGAAGAAGGCTTGAATGCCGTTGTTACGCAGTCCGTCGGCGTCTGTGAATCGGGTCGCCTTCCCCTTGACGAAACGCACGAAGCCTTGACTGCCGGTGCCGAACCAGAAGGTGCCGGCGTGGTCCTCGAATGTTCCGCGAAACCGAAGCGCGTTGGCCGGCGGCGGCAGTTCTTTCGCGTTGAGCTCGTCGTTGACGTATTGGAAGAGCCGGCCCGTGACGGTCGTCAGCCAGAGCTCGCCGCGGTGCCCGCAGTAGACCGTCAGAACATTGTCGCCGGAGAGTGCGTCACCGGTGTTGAGCACGCTGACATCCGGGGTGCTCAGGCGAACCAACCCATCGGCGGTACCAACCCAGATATTGCGCTCGCGATCCTCCAGGATCGATAGAATGCTGTTGTCCGGCAGGTTCACCGGCGCGCGAAAGAAGGTCTCCTGGCGATCGTGCACCCGGTAGAGGCCATGGCCTTCGGTACCAAGCCACATGTTTCCGTCGTGATCCTCCCGCATCGCACTGATCATGTCCTTGACATAGGGGCTCTTGGGATCCGCGGAAGTCTTCCCAATTACGCGTAGTCCGTGGTTGGTGCCGAGCCAGAGCGAGCCGTTTCCGGCGAGGGTAAAGTGGTGGATCCCGTCGAGATCACGTCCTTCGTTGTAGCGATGCAGCTTTCCGTTTTCGAAACAGAACAGGCCCGCAGGCCCACCGGCAAAGAGGCGTCCATCCGGGGATTCCTGAAGTCCAAAGAACGCGATATTCGCCAGGTGAAGCGCCTCGTCCACACGTTCAAACCTGTCGCCACGTCCCCGGAAAAGGCCGCGATTTGTGCCGGCCCATACATTGCCGTGCCGGTCCTCGAGCACCGCGCCGACGAACTCGTTGGTAAGGCCCTCCCTGGGCCCGAAGGTCTGGAAGCGGCCGCTCTGAAAGTGCAGCAGTCCTCCCCCGTCGGTGGCGACCCACAAAGATCCATCCGGTGAGACGGCGAGGGCGCGGATGTTGTCATTGGTCATCGACGGTGTGTTGAAACGGGCATAGACGACGAAACGCACGCCATCGAAGCGGGCGAGTCCGCTGGAGGTGCCCAGCCAGAGATAACCATCGGGCGTCTGCGCGATCGCACGGATGCTGTTTTCCGGAAGGCCTTCCTGGGTTCGCCAGATCCGGCTGACATAAGGCGGCCGTTGGGTCGCGATCGCAGCGCCTGCGAGGCTGCCAAGCGCGAGCCACAGCGGTAAGACGCGAAGGGCGCCACGCAGTGCGTCGATTCCTGGTTGTCGCGTTCGGCTGGACAAGTGAACGTCCCGAGTAAATGCATTTTAGTGTAGAATCCTCTCGGTACTCAAGGGCATGCAAGTTCCCAGTCAGAACACGCATCGCGCCGCTTTGACCGCCAAGGCTCCCGGCCTAGCGGTGATCCGGGTTTTGATTGCCGACGATCACCCGGTGGTCTGCCTGGGGCTCTTGGGAATCATTAACGGTCAGCCCGATATGGCGGTGGTCGGTCAGGCCAGAACAGGCAGCGAGGCCGTCGCTTTGGCGCTCAAGCATTCCCCCGACGTCATCCTGATGGATTTGCGCATGCCAGGAATGGGCGGCGTCGAGGCCACCAAGGTGATCCGCGCGGAGCGCCCGGAGAGCGCGGTCATCGTGCTGACGACGTATCAGGGCGACGAAGACATTCGCAAGGCGCTCGCCGCCGGCGCGCAATCTTACCTGCTGAAAGGAATGTCGCATCTGAAATTGCTGGAAGCGATCCGCAGCGTGCGCACGGGCCACACCTATTTCCCGCGCAGCATTCGCAACAGCGTGCCAGGGAAACTCAACCGTCCCGCGCTGAGTCCGCGGGAAATGGATATACTCCGGCTGATTGTGAAAGGTCTCTGCAACCAGGAGATCGCCGACGTTCTAAGCATCACCAGGGGAACGGTGAAGTGGCATGTCAACATCATTCTGCGGCGGTTGGGGGTGAGCGACCGCACGCAAGCCGTTGTCGTGGCCGCACAGCGCGGGATTGTGGAAATCTAGCGCCAATCGTCTCTACCGAACAGGCTCCTTCAAATGCAAGACTCACATGCAATGCGGCAAGCGAAAGCTTCAGAGGGACGCCTGGCACGCGCCGGACTCGCGTTGGCAGCCTGGAGCGAACACTGGTTCCCAGATCCCGCCGTCGTGGCTTTCCTGGGTGTCATCGTCGTCTTCGTTCTGGGAGTGCTGGCCGGCGAGGATCCGGGGCGCCTGGCCTTCGAAGGAGGTAAGGGCTTCTGGGCGCTGGTTCCGTTCACCATGCAAATGGTGATGATCATTGTAGGCGGACATGTGGTCGCCTCGACGGCGATAGCGCGACGAGCAATCCGATACCTTGCAGGGTGGCCGGGGACCCCGCGCAGCGCGGTGGCGTGGGTCGCGCTGTTTTCCATGCTGACCTCTTTGATCTCCTGGGGCTTGAGCCTGATCTTCAGCGGTCTGCTGGTGCGGGAAATGGCGCGACGGTTGACTAGGCTCGACTATCGGGCGGCGGGCGCCGCAGCTTATCTCGGACTGGGAGTGACATGGGCGATGGGGCTTTCCTCTTCGGCTGCCATGTTGATGGCTACAAGGGCAGCCATGCCCGCGTCTCTGTTCGAGATCAGCGGCGTAGTCCCACTCTCGCAGACGATCTTCCTCTGGCAAAGCGCGGTTACCACGGCGATTCTGATTGCCGTATCGGTATCGGTCGCATACCTGTCGGCGCCATCCGCCGCGAATGCCCGGAGTGCCGAGGACTTCGGAATTCCCGACCCGCCGTCAGCAAAGGTAGAGGAACGGGCAGCCACCCCAGGCGAATGGCTGGAACACAGTCCAGCCTTGAGCATCCTGGTCGCAGGCCTGCTTTTCACTTATCTGGCACAGGTATTCCGCACGTCGTCGAATGGACTGCTGGCGGCGCTTAATTTGAACACCTACAATCTGATCTTCATCGCCGTGGGCCTGCTGCTGCACTGGCGGCCCATCCGGTTTCTACGCGCGGTTGCCGAGAGCATCCCTGCCACTGGCGGAGTATTGCTGCAATTCCCGTTCTACGCAATGATCCTGGGGATGATCGCCGGTACAGGACTTAGCGAAAAACTGGCGCATGTGTTCACATCGGTTACGTCGCACAGCACGTTCGCTGTTTTAGTTGGGGCGTATTCTGCCGGATTGGGCGTGTTCATTCCCTCGGGAGGAAGCAAGTGGGTCGTGGAAGCGCCTTACGTCATGCAAGCTGCAATCGCCAATCGCGTGCACCTTGGCTGGGTCATCCAGATTTACAACGCATCGGAAGCGCTGCCGAATCTGATCAATCCGTTCTGGATGCTCCCGCTGCTGGGGATTCTGAAACTGCGAGCGCGCGATCTGGCCGGCTACGGCATGCTGCAACTGGTGGTCCAACTGCCGATCGTGTTCCTGTTGTGCTGGCTGTTTTCGCTGTCGATCCCGTTCGTGCCTCCCATGAAATAGGAACGCCACCTCAGTCGGTCATCACTTCAAGCAGCCTCCATCGTATGTACGCGGCAGTAGAATCCGCTGGTGTGGCAAGAACGCCAGGCAAGAATGCCTGCCAAGAGTGCCCCCCACGCCTACTTAATGTTTATGAAAATCCCGCTCTGGCTGATCATGGGGGAGTTAATTTAGATGATAGCGTCGCATTTCTCCGCCGCGTATAGGTATCGGCGGGGCACACCTTGCACCAGCGGGCCTCACCACAGGCAAGAACGCGATCCCCATCAGTAGAAAAAGAGGCCCGACACCCGGGGCAGTGTCGGGCCGAAGAAAAGAAGCTGCGCCAGTAGCAGTACAAAGAAGCTACGCATCTGTACGTACCGTGTGAGCCCGGTAAATATTCCAAGACGTTCATCACGCATCTAACCTCACGTTGCCCCTGGCACGTGTCACACAGGTCAGCACGTAGCCCTGGCCGGGATCGAAACTGCCGGCGGAATCAACCTCGCCCTCCAATAATCTGGTGGCACAGGTGCCGCATTGGCCCTGCCGGCAGCCGTACGGAATAGTCACGCCATTCGCTTCAGCCGCCTCCAGCAAACTCTGGCCCGGAAGCAATTTGGTACTCTTACCCGATTTGGAGAACTCGACTGTGCCCAACGAGGCTTCATTATCGACTTCCGACGCGATGCCAGTCTTGCCACCATCGAACCTCTCTTCCAGGATCTTCTCCGCTGGAACGGCGGCCGCCAGCAACAGTCCCTTGACGTGCTCCATGAAGGGCTGTGGACCGCAAAGGAAGAACGTGCGATCGCTGAAATCGCCCAGATGCTTGACGATCAGTTCACCACTGAGCCGCCCCTGCTCCCCTCCCCATCCGTCATCGGGCCTTGTCAGAACCACGACACGGTGCAGGCTGGCGAGCCGCTCCTCCAACATCTCCAACTCCGCTCCAAAGATGATGTCCTCGCGCGTTCGCACACTGTAGAAGAGAGTCACCTCGGCATCCAGTGCGAGATCGTCGATATACCGGAGCATCGACATCATTGGCGTGATCCCGCTTCCTCCAGCAAACAGGACAATCCGCTTGTGAATGCTTTCGTCGAAGTAGAACCGTCCGTATGGTCCGTGCGCCTCCACCGTAAGACCCACCGCCGCACGCTCATTCAGGAAATGCGAAACGCATCCCTTCGGATTCTTCTTGACCGTGATTTCGACAAGCCCAGTCTGTACGGTCGATGACGAGATCGAAAATGACCGCCGCAGTTTCTGCCCGTTGAGAAGCCAGTCGAACGTGAGAAACTGCCCCGGCTTGGCTCGCAGTGTGCTGCCCTCCCCCAATCGAAATCGGAGACTGATGCAATCCGGCGTCTGCCGTTCCGTGCGCACCAGTTGCAGCAGGAGCGTCCTGGTGGCCGGTGGATTCGGTGATGCGAGAGCCGTCGGCCGGGTAACGCCCACGCCCGTGGGACCTGGGTATTTTGGGTGCTGTGGCCTGTTTGGACGCAACAGCAGCAGTCCAAAGACGCCGCACACCGCAAACAGCACACCGATCGTAGGCAGGTTGGCGGACGATAGAGCCACCTTCGCCGCTGTCTGAGCAGTACTGCGGTCGGCCGCATCCGCGACAATCGGCGGAGACGAACGTGCTTCGGATGTCTGCGTTGCGGAAAGGAAATGAATGATCCTGTCTGCTTCACCCGGTTTAAAGAAACCCTCCGCGCCCCGGGCATAGTTGACCATCCGGGTGACGGTGCTGTTCCACTCTGAGGCGGTCTTGACGGTCTGATAAGTGCGATCCAATGCGTGGCAGCGGCTGCAATGGGAATCCACTAGAGCTTTGCCGATCACCAACTCACCTTGCGCGCTCGAGCTGTTGATTGAGTCCTCTGACAACAGATACGAGAGAATGATCTTCTCATCGCTCTCCGATATTCCGGAGCCCGGTAAGCTTCTCATACGATCGACCGTGGCCAGCCAGCCGCGGGCGTCTTTTTTCGCGCCCACCACGCGGTCCAGATTGTGACAGCGCGAGCAGCGACGCTGCATGAGCGCCTCGGACGCCTGCAAGTCAATCTTCGCGACTCCCATATCGATTGCCTGGAGCGAGATGTTCTTGACGGTCACCGTCCTCAGAAAGTAAGGTCCTGCCGTCGTGACAACCAGGACGAACGCCAGTACAAAAATTGTGAGACCCAACGGAACCAGAATCGTTGTGTGGTTCCTGTAATACCGGGCCACCAGAACTTTGATAAACAGCAGCGGGGCCATCACTACTGCGATCAGGGCGTGGAACATGGACGGCAGCGGCAACTCGTCGGGCCGGTCTTTGATCTTCAGAATCATGAACCACGTCATGATGCAGAACAATGCGATGAAGAGGTATCCGGCCACACGATGTGCGCGAATCATGCGCCGTGCGCGATCGGACTGAGGCGCATTCCTCGAACCGTCGAACATCAACCACACGGCGCCGACGGCGAGCAAGACGAATAGAACTCCGATTAGTGCACTTAGTCGGGTGGGTAACATTATGTCTCCGTATGCGACCGTTCGTCTGCGAGGTCCAGACAACCAAGGCGGAACACGGCGCGTGAATATGTTAGAGGCAAAGCCGTACCGGTGTGGGGGCTATGCGGCGGGAGGACGGTCATCGGAGTCCGAAAGCATGTCCGGTTTCTTCAAGGCCGCGGGAACTTGAACGGCTGTCAACGCGGGCGGCGTCCTCACCAGAACAGGCCTGTTTACGCTCCAGCCGCGTATGACAACGACCAGGCGACGATTCCCCCGGTATTCTGCTTTTCCGGCCTCCTCTTTCTTCACTCGTTCTCACGGTAATACTCGCCCGATGAGCCGGACTATTCCCGGCAGGCCTGGAAAACAGGTGCCATCTCCTGTCCCATTACTCCTGCCGGGCCGGCCGGAACAACCACGGACACCCGGAACCATGGCCTGTGCTTTCGGGCGACCACTGCATTCGACCCCGCCGCGCGCGCCAGAGAGACGAGTTCTTCGAGACGGAATGCGGAGGCAACCGAGACTGGCCCATCGTGAAGCGTGAGTGGGCTCCATCCAAAGATCCTTCGCGTCATCGGAAGAAAACGGTACGCCAGCGAGTGACGCTCCAGGTCCAGCAAAAGTAGTGCGCGTCGTGCGAGGTGACGCAAACTGCCAATCATTTCGACAACCTCGCAATCGGGCAAATGATGCAGCACCGAAGAACAGAGAACGAAGTCGAAGGCCTGCTTCGGGAATGGAAGGTGAAATGCGTCCGCTACCACTCTCGGTGAAGCTGCGCCGCGCAAGTGAAACGCTCGATGATCCAGGGAGACCACCTTTGCGTTCCGAAAATGGCGGAGAATGCAACGGCCCATATCTCCGGAGCCGGCACCCACATCCAACAATGAGAACGGCTCAGAGGGATCCACGAGGTCCTTCATGATCCGAAGTAGCGAATCGTGACCGCCAAACCACCGGTTGATGCGCGCGATGTCGCGCAGATTGCGGTCCGCGGGCTCCGGTCCGGCACACTCCAACAACTCCGGGTGCAAAGCGCGGCCGTTCCCTGCGTAGAGGCTGCCGCGCCCCCAATTCAGTCGCATGTGTTGTCCTTGTTGTTAACCTGCCGGCCGGCGACCGGCTCTACTTACCGGAGTCGTGCTTCAGGTAAGCGATGATTGCGCTGCGCTCGTCGGACTTCTCGACATGAAAAGTCATGTCGTTGTTAGGGACGAGTTTCTCAGTGTCGGTGAGCCAGCGCTCCAGCGTCTCGTCCGTCCAGACGATCTTGGACTTCTTCAGCGCATCGGAATACTGAAACGACTCTACGGACGCTGCCTTACGGCCGTAGACACCGTGAAGTTGCGGGCCTTCCTTGTCGCGGTCCAGCGCATGGCAGCCGCCGCATCGCTTTTCGAAAAGTTCCTTCCCGGACGCCGGAGACTGCGCGCGGCCAACGTCTAACAGCGTCAGACCGGCGAGAAGCAGGGCGAACGCGCCGGCCGCGGCTCCGGCGGCGCGCGATTTCGATCGGTCGAGCAAGGCTACTCTCCTCCCGCCGCACTCGCCGCGCCCGCGGGGGCAAGAGTGGAATCGACAACGGCCAGGCTGTGGTTCTTCATGACCGCTTTCACGTCGGTAATGCCGAGGACGCTCCGCAACTTGTCGTCGGGCACTTTCATCGGCCCGGGCCCCTTGGCCGTTCCTGGAGCAGGTTGCGGAAATGCGGTGGACATCGCGGTGTGGAACGTGACGCTTCCTTCCATTTTCTGCATCACTTGATGAATGTGGCCGTTCAGAACGGTCACCGAGCCGAAGCGCTTTAGGTAGCCGAGCGCCTGCGCGCTGTCCTCCGTGCCCCATCCCCACTCCGGATATACCGACCATAGCGGAATATGCGCGAACACAACCACCGGGCGGCTGGTCGGCTGTCCCTTGAGGTCCGCTTCGAGCCACTCCAATTGTTCGGATCCCAGTTTGCCAAGTCCTTCGAGTGCGGCCACGTTGGACAGGCCTACGAAGTGGACGTCTTTGTGGTTGAAGCTATACCATCCGCGGCCTTTGGCATTCTTGCCGTAACGTTCCATGTACATCTTGCCGTCGTCGAACGATGTGTCATGTTCGCCGGGCACGAAGAAGGACTGCTTGGTCTTTGCGCTTTTCAAGACCTGATCGAGGGTGTCAAATTCGCCCGCCTTGGACGTGTGGCTCAAATCGCCTGTGTGAATGATGAAGTCGGGTGCCTGCGGCAAGGCGTTGATCTTATCGATGGTTGCCTGGAGCGTCCCGGTGACGTCTGTATTCGCGGGCTTGTTGAAGCCCATATGGCTATCGCTGATCTGGACGAAGTGGAGTGCTCCCTTCGCCGGCGTCATCTTTTGGCCGAAAGCCTGCGACGACAGTATGCCGCTGCCAACGGTCCACATCACGCCGGTGCCGGCCCAAGCCATGCATTCCAGGAAACCGCGGCGGTCAACACCGTCGTTGTTGTGGTCGTGAAGAATTCTTTTCGACAAGTCTCACCTCGTGTAGATGGTCTGAGTTGCTCTACAGGAATACAGACTCGAATCGGCGAATCTTTATTCCATGGGGCACTCAAAATCTTCTTTCTAAGCACCGGGAATAAGCGCTGGTTCCGCGCAGTATTGTCAGGTGTGGCGCGGTGCGGACACCCAGTGTCCCAACCTCCGAGTACCGTGCACACGCTGACTGCCCTCGGGACCGCCCGGCTGTCGATGCCTTATCGGCGCCGGTACCGCTCCCGAGCGGCAGTTCTCAAGTAAACGGTGATCCCAAATGAGACTCATCTTGAAATTAACTGTAGTCGCGATGGCTCTGCTCACCATCGCATCCGCGATCGTTCATCCTTACGGAGCTGTCAAGGGCACGCGCTCACTCGCGCCACTTTTGACCGGCGCCGAAGCAAATTCCGACGTCGCCCGGATCTTCGAACGGTCCTGCGAGAATTGCCACTCGGATCGCACGGAGTGGCCGTGGTACAGCTACGTGGCTCCTCTATCATGGATGATCGAGAACGACGTACACCGTGGCCGCAGCCACATGAACCTTTCCCATTGGGATGCCTATACCGAAGAACAGAAGGTGGAGCTCCTGACAAAAATAGGAGTGGAGGTGAGAAATCGGCGAATGCCCCTCCCCAAGTACCTTCAGTTACATCCGCAGGCCCGCCTGTCTAATGATGATTTGGCGCGCATCAATGTATGGGTGCAAAGCGAGCGCCGGCGACTGAGAGCATCCATCCAGGAGAGGCCCAAAACACCGGCGGATTGAGGCATCCAACGGCCGGCGCGGTGATCTTGCGATCGCCGACAGTTTATGTTCATTACCATGCAACTGGGGACTGTCATGGTCCGACGGCGTCGCGACTGCACCTTCCGTAGATTCTGAGAAGAAGTGCCGGGCGGTCAGACTCAGGCGCGATTTAATGGCAGGCTAACTTAACTAATGGAGTAGTTGGCGGAGACTCTGTTTGAACGCGACATACGCGTCGGAGAAGTGGCGTTGCCCAGCGCAGCCAGCCCTTTGACGTAGATCAGGTCAGCGCCATCCGCCCTGGAGGTGCCAATTGCTGCCTTGTCGCCGATTCCGGCCACACCTCCTTCCGTTTCGCGGACAATGCGCGCAGAAGGTGGAGAGTAGGATCTTCGGCATCAGTGAAAGCTCGTTAAAACCGGTTCGGATCGTTCGTTCGCCTCCAAATGCAGTGCGCATACTGCAATCATTCGTTCTCGATCGCGGTCAGGACACCGCGTCAATCTCTCCTCGTTCCAGGCATCCAGACAGGGTTTGGTGAAGCCGTTGGCGGCCCCGGCTGAGGCGCGACATGACAGTACCTACGGGAATTCCCACAATGCTCGCGATCTCCTCGTAGGGCAGTTGCTCCAACTCCCGTAGTACTATTACGTCGCGACTTACCGTCGGCAGTGCCGCGAGCGATTTCCTCACCAGTTCGGCTCTCTCCGCCAGCAGAGCTACCGTCTCCGGGTTACGGTTTTGTCTCTGACCGCTGTGAACCGTCTCATCGAAATCCATGTCCTGAAGCGACGCGCCCGCTTTCTCATACGTGTATCAGTACTGGCAAGATCCTGAACTGGGATGGATGAACGCCCGGATTCAGACGTGGTTTCCGTTCTCGATACAGATCTGCCTGAACGGAAGGGAGTGGCTGGCGCGGCAGATGAAGAAGGAAGGGCTCGGCTTCCAAAAGCAGGATAACTGTTTCGTGTGGGTGGAGGATTGGGAGCGCGCGCAGCAACTTCTGGATGAGCAGTTACGAACCGATTTGGCAGGATTGTTGAACCGCATTGCGCGCCGCCTGAATCCCCGCCATGAGGAGTTGTTCACACGCCTTCCTGTGGAATACTACTGGTCCACGTATCAGAGCGAATGGGCCAGCAACATCACGCTTCATCAAGCCAAGGATTTGCGGCGTCTGTTTCCCCGCTGGTTGCAGCACGCGATGCTCACCCTGCAAAGCGCCGATATTTTGAAGTTTCTGGGCAAACGGGTGACGGCAGAAGGCGAAGTGCCGGATAACGTACGAGCGGAGGTGACCACATCTTTGAAGCATCGCCAGCCGGGCGCGCGGATCAAGCATTGGTATGGGAAGAACTCGCTGAAGTCGTATGACAAAGCCTACACGGCGGTGGGGAGCACATTGCGCGCGGAGGTGACGATCCAAGATCCAGACAGCTTCAAGGTGTACCGCCGGCCAGAGGGACAGCCGGAGAGCCCACAACGGTGGTACCGGCTGCGACATAGCGTAGCCGACTTACACCGGCAAGCGGAATCCGCCAGAAGATCAATGAGCGGTACTTCGACGCGATGGCAGCAGTAGACACGGATACGACGTTGGAAGAGTTGATTGCCGGCATCCAACGGCCCGTCGTGCGACAGCAGAAACGAAGTCGCGCCCTGCAGCCGTTCAGCGAGCCGGATGTTGACCTGTTGGAGGCGATCGGTCGTGGAGACTTTCTCATCCAGGGAGTGCGCAATGGGGATCTACCGAACTCTACCGGTGCCCTGCCAAGGGCAAACAGGAACACCGGCAGCGGTCGGCCGCCATCAGCCGAAGGCTCCGGCTCTTGCGTGTACACGGACTGATCCGCAAGGTCGGCAGAACGCATCGATATCACGTTACCGACCTCGGACGCCGAATTCTACCTGCGATCATGGCTGCGCGAAAGGCACCCTCAAGTTCTTGAATACAAAAGTAGCTTGAAGAAAATCGTCGCGGCCGGAGAAGAATTTTCACGTTAGCAGTACAGAGGGCGTTCGGAGACGATGGAAGAATAGAACACCTAAGAAGGGGAGATACACCTCACGCACCTCTCGTTTCGGGTCGTCGTGACGCGGAGTTGGTACGAGGCGCCGCCTCTCCGGCGCACTCTCTCAGTCATGCAACAGCCCTTTTGACAGTTGCGCTTGTGGTCGTTAATTCGAGCTGCTCCCACCACCCCGTGAAGCAGCTACGCCGGAGCTACAGCGAGAAGACATACAGGACGCGGCCGGCGGCTATGGCAACGCACTGTTTGCCATCCACATTGAAGGAAATGGGATTGGCGGCGATGCCGCCGCCGGTTTGGAAGTCCCAGAGCGGCTTGCCGCTTTTCGCGTCGAGGGCGAAGAAGTTGCCCTCGTCGGAGCCGGAAAAGACGAGGCCCCCAGCGGTGGACAGCACGCCGGACCACGGGGCCGTGTGCAACTTGAACTCCCAACGCATCTGCCCGGTAGAGGCTTCGAGGGCGCGAATAGCGCCACTCTGGGTTCGATCGGGCGGTTGCGCTTCGCCCCCTCCAGCGAAGAAGGTGCCGGGCTTGTATTCCGCTTTGCGCTTGAAATAGATGGACGCGATCTCGCGGACAGCAACGTAAAGCAGGCCTTCCGCCGGGCTGTACGACGGGCTGAACCAGACAGTCGCGCCGTTAAGATTGGGCCACACCAACGTCC
>JAOAPT010000115.1 GCA_025463045.1 Candidatus Solibacter sp. | reverse complement strand
GGCACCCACGACCAAACACCCGTGCTCGACCCACCGTCGTCTTCCAACAGATGATGACGTGCGTCCGCGCCTAACGGCGGGGCGGGCGATATTCGCTATTAGTCCCCGTAGCCTGATCCGTTAGTGACTGAATGCCCGCAGCAGATCAGCACTGATTGTTGTCGGGCACCAGTATTTCTCAATATGCTCGACCACTAGTTGCGTCCCTGCGTCGTGACTGACGTGGGGCGAATCCTCTGGATTGTACATCGCGTCGGTTAGGTCTCGAACCAGAATGCAATGAATACCCAACGCTGTCATTCTCTTGATGGCGAAGCTTCGATTGAGGACGCACATATTGGTGTATACACCCATCACCAGGAGGATACGAATGTCGCGTTCTCGCAGGAAGCTGTAGAGTTCCGCACCGTTGTCGGAGATCACGTCCGCTGCGTCGATGCGCAAGCCGGGGTGCTCGCGCGTCCAGGCCTTATAGAACTGGTCCGGCGTATCGCACCGCCACGTTTGTCGTCGATGGGGAGTGGGGGATCGAACAGGCTGAGCGGAGGCGGCGGATCGAACTTGGGGATACCATTGATGCGTTTGCGCTGAGGAGCGTCCTGGTAGAAAGTCATGGTTTCGGATGGCGCATGAATGATCTGGATACCTCGCCTGCGAGCTGATTCCAGAAACGGCGCCACATTTTCTCCACGAGAGCGTTGACGCGTTTGGTGGCACCACTGCACCAATGTTTGTCCCACATATCGCAGATGATGACCGCCGTCTTGTCGACGGATATGGATTCCTGCAGCGTCACCGCGCGCCAGTCGCCGCTGCCCTTGAACGCCTCGACGCGGGAACGGAGATTGACAGTCAGATCCGCGGCGCCCAAAAGCCGCAGCTCGGACGCCAGCAAGAGGAACAAGAACCAGCGCGAGAATTCATGCGACAACATGCTATCACGACCCAAGATCGGAAGACTGACGCCTTCGTGGTCCGGGTGGCGGGGACGTGCGGGGTAGATTCTCCAAATGAGGGAGCTGCTTGCAGGAGCGGGTGTCCAACACTCACGACTATTTCCCGAGGCACACCGCGGCACGCGCGCGTCGGTTTGGGCGGCGGCGTGTAACGGCAGACATGTCGCCGCCATTCAAGCAGTGCCGCTATTGCTGGGTCGCCGGCTTAGCCGCG
Organism: Candidatus Solibacter sp.; assembly: GCA_025463045.1. Lineage (GTDB taxonomy): Bacteria > Acidobacteriota > Terriglobia > Bryobacterales > Bryobacteraceae > Solibacter. Next base: position 7,822 of record JAOAPT010000115.1, on the reverse strand, counting down.
GGTTTGGCGGCAACGGGTTTGGGTTTGGGTGCCCAGAACTCCGGGTCAGCGGTGATGTATTCCTTCGAGGGATTGCTCATCTTCGGGTTGATCATGAACATGGTGCTCTCGCTGGAGACGAGGGTGTCCGCGGCCAGCTTGTTGTAGCGAATCAGATCCGCGCCGAAGGCCTCGGTCATGCTCATGCCGCCGGCCGGCGCATCCAACGCCTTCAGGGAATCCATGGCGCTCAAGATCAGATAGGTCCCCGTCGGGGCTCCCGAGTTCACGCTGTATACCACGCGGCGCTGCTTGCTCCCGCTTTTTCCAAATGCCGCGTTCACCAATTTCCGCATTTCCGTAAACTCGGCTATATGACCGGGGCGAATGCGGACCGTGTTAATCGTGTAGATTCGCGCCTTGGGCCCGAGCGCCGGCACAGGCGTGTAACTCAGGTCCTTCTGATATGTGGCAATCATGCCGCGTTCGCCGGCACGCAATTCTCCATCCAGGGCATCCAGTTGGCCGAGCGCGGTCTTCATCGGCTCCGTCTGGGCGATGTGAATGGCTTTGTCCATCTCTTCGTAGGAATCGTAGCGTTCGAGGAACCAGACCTGGCTGGTGCCTGTCATGCCGTCGAGCGCGATGTAGGCGGGGTAACCGCTCTTGGCAAAGGCGCGGACGTAGGCCGTCTCGACCTTCTCGTGTGCCGAGCCCTTACCGGATTTGATGTCCTCGCGGAAGATCCGCAGGAGGCGGGATGGTTCCTGTGATTGGGCGTGAATGAGCGAGACTCCAGACAGCAAGAGACCCGCCGCCATCATACGTACAACTGTGCATTTCATCTTAATTCTCCTCTCGTTACGTGAAGTTTTCCGGGAATTGCGTGTGGCGCCCGGTGTGGGGTCGAGTATACACCTGACAACTCCTGTCGGCGCTAGTTTTTAAGGCGTTGCTACTCAAGTGGCAGGTGTGCCCCGGCTAGAAGCATCAGTACCCGGAGAACCTATGGCCGGCCTTATTTGGGGGCTAAGGCGTTCCGAAGGTGGCGCCCGCAGAAGGACCGGACAGGATCTTAACCGCGAGGCGTTAATCAATTTCATGTCCGCGGAACCTCTCCTCATTCCCATCGTCCAACCTCCATGGAAACCCTTGTCCAGGACCTGAAGCACTCGTTGCGCATCTTTCGGCAGAGTCCCGGATTCACGGCCGCGGCTGTCGCCGCCCTTACCCTTGGAATTGGCACCAATACCGCCATCTTCTCCGTCGTCAACTCGGTGCTCCTCAAACCCGCCCCTTTTCCAGCCCCGGATCGCATGGTTTTCTTCATGAATACCTCGCCGCAGGGCTCCGGCCAGGGCGCCTCGCCTACCAAGTTCCAGCACTGGCGCGAACAGACTGCCGTGGTTCAGGATGTGTCCGCCTTCCGGACGGGAGTCGTGAACCTGACTGGCGGCGGTTTCCCTGAGCAGCTCAAATCCGGGCAGGTCAGCGCGGATTTCTTTCGCCTCTTCGGAGCCACGCCGCTGCGCGGTCGCACATTCTCCCCAGAAGAGGACCTACCCCGTGGCGAACAAGTCGTCGTCCTAAGCCACGCCTTCTGGACCCGCCGTTATGCGGCCGACCCTCAAATTCTCGGAAAAACCATCTCGCTCGGCAACGCTCCACACGTCGTCATCGGGATTCTGAGCCCCGGCTTCGATTTCCGTGACTTCGGACCAGCGCCCGATGTCTGGGTCCCATTTCAGCTCGATCCCAACCCCACGGACCAAGGCCACTATTTCACCGCCGCGGGCCGCCTAAAACCGGGCATCACGCTCGATCAGGCGCGCGCTCGCATCAAACTTTCCGCTGAGGACTTCCGCCGCAAGTATCCGAAAGCTCTACAAGCAAACTCGGGCTTCAGCGTCGATCCGCTCCGCGAAGCGATGGTGAGGAACGTGCGCTCGTCACTTTTGGTGCTCGTGGGAGCGGTCAGCTTCGTCCTGTTAATCGCCTGCGCCAACGTCGCGAACTTGCTGCTTGCGCGCGCCGTGGGACGCCGCCGCGAGATCGCAATCCGCGCCGCGATTGGCGCCGGACGTGGACGGATCATTCGTCAACTCCTTACGGAAAGCGTCCTGTTGTCCCTGGTGGGCGCGATCGCGGGCAGCATTCTCGGAATCGTTGGAATTCGCGCGCTCCTCAGCGTGAACACAGCCAACTTGCCCAGGGTGGGAGTAGAGGGCGCGCTCGTCGGCCTGGATTGGCGCGTTCTTGCCTTCACCATCCTTGTCGCAGCTGTAACGGGGATTCTGTTCGGTCTCATCCCCGCGCTGCAGAGTTCGCGACCTGACCTCAGTGCCACTCTAAAGGAGAGCGGAGGTCGAGGTGGCACGGGCTTCCGGCACAACAAGGCGCGCACGGTCCTGGTGGTCAGTGAAGTGGCGCTCGCCGTGGTCCTGCTGGTTGGGTCCGCGCTACTCATCCGCACGTCGCTCGCACTAGGCGCAGTGAAGCCGGGCTTCGATGCAGAGAACGTTCTCACGATGCGCATGTCCATTGATGGGCCCCAATTCGTCAAGTCCCTTGCAGTCGATCAAATGCTCCGCGATGGCTTTGATCGCATCCGGCGGATTCCCGGTGTGATCGGCGTGAGCGCTACCTGTTGCGTGCCACTCGAGGGCGGGTACGGGCTACCATTCATCATCATGGGCCGCCCCCTTACGGACGGGCCCTTCCACGGCGGTGGTGGTTGGCAGACCGTCTCCGCAGGCTTCTTCGAAATCTTCAAGATCCCCGTCGTTCGCGGCCGCACCTACACTGAGCGTGATTCCGCGGGCTCACCGCCTGCCGTGGTCATTAACCAGGCGATGGCACGACGCTACTGGCCAAATTCCGACCCGCTCAATGACAAGATATTGATCGGCAAAGGACTGATGCCGCAACTAGCCAGCGAGCAACCCCGTCAGATCATCGGTATCGTGGGCGATGTGCGCGGCAATGGACTGGACAGCGATCCCGGGCCGGCCATGTACCTCGTCCAGGCTCAAGTCCCCGACGCCATCAACGCGCTCAATGCCGCCCTCACCCCGATGCGCTGGATCGTACGCACTCGCGGCAATCCGCTACTTGTGGCTCCCGCGGTTCAGGAACAAATTCGCCAAACAACCGGACTCCCGGTAACCGACGTGCGCAGTATGGATGAGATCGTCTCGCGCTCCACGTCGCGCCAGCGATTTAACATGCTGTTGATGACCATCTTCGGCGGCGCGGCACTCTTTCTAGCCGGCATCGGCATATACGGATTGATGGCTTACTCGGTGCAGCAGCGAACCCAGGAGATCGGCATTCGGTTGGCACTCGGCGCGGGACCCGCCAGCGTTCGCCGAATGGTCCTGGTCCAGGGCATGCGCCTCGCGCTCATCGGCGTAGTACTGGGTATCGCCGCAGCGCTTGCGCTCACCCGTCTCCTCTCCACCTTTCTGTTCGGTGTGAAAGACAAGGACCCAGTCGTCTTCACTACGGTTGCCATCCTGCTGAGTCTGATCTCACTCTTAGCTGTCTGGCTGCCCGCTCGCCGCGCCACGCGGATCGACCCGTTAATTGCACTGCGATACGAATAGGGATCCAGAAGCCAAGAGGTTTGGAGACACCCAGACTGGCGCTCGCAGCATCCTGGCCGGCAAATGTCAGCAACGGACATGATACGGCCAAGTGGCACAAAACGTCGTCTAACAATAGGTCGTTTGTGCAAAGTGTAACGAGATTATTCATACCTCAGAGCTTCGCTCGGATCTACCGAAGCCGCCCGCCGGGCTGGGGCGAAACATGCCAACGCCGCTACGATGATCAGCAGCACAGCCAGCCCGCCCAGAATGATGGGATCCCGGGAACTCTCCGTCAGCCACTGCTGCGCTAACTTGTCGAAAATCAGAGTCAGCGCCAAGCCAGCCGCGAGTCCTGCGCCCACACTCGCCGATGTTGCGGATAGCACGAGCCGCACTACATCCCACGCTTTCGCCCCTAGCGCCATGCGAATCCCGAATTCATTAATCCTGGTCGCGACACCGTAGGAGACCACGCTATACAGTCCGGCGGCGGCTAGTAACAGCGCCAGAAGGGCGAAGATGGCAAACAGCCGTGCCATCAGGCGTTGTTGGGCGTACTCGCGCATATCGGCGATCCAGGTGTCCAGATCCCGAACTTGCATCACCTGTTGGTCCTTATCGATCTGCACCAACTCCGCCCGCACGGCTCGCAGCATGGACAGCGGGGGAACCCGGGTGCGCACCAGAATTTGCGTGAACATTTGCATCCGCAGCGTATAGGGCAGGTACAACGCAGGCTTGATCGGGTTGCGCAGACCGTCGTTGCGCGCGTCGGCCACCACTCCCACAATCTGAAGCCAGCCCTCGCTGCCCGTCGCGGCGGGCCGATACGGCGGCTCATTCTTCAGGCCCGGGATTCGGAACTGGCGGCCAATCGCATCACCCCTCGGCCAACACTGTCGCGCCATCGTCTGATTGATCACCGCGACCGGCGCCCCACGCATGGTTTCGGCATGATCCCACAGGCGCCCCTGCAAGAGTGGATCCGCAGCACTGGAAAATACTCGGGACTGACGAAGTTCACGCGCACCACCGGCTTCTCCGATTCGCTGGCCCCCATGATTTCAAGCCTGCCGTCGCCTCCGTTCGCGGGTGGCGTCGCGTTGGTTGAAATGCCCGCCGCAACTACCTGTGGCAGGGCCGCGATCCGGCCGCGGATCTGCTCGAAATATTGGGACCGTTCCTTCCACGACCCGTACGTGCCGTCGTGTATAGGGATCGGAACCGACATCGTTCGGTGCGGGTCGTATCCGAGGTCTAACTTCACCATGCGCAGAAATCCCTTGCCCGCGGCGGTGGCGGCGGCCAGCATCAGGAGTGTCAGTGCGATCTGGGCTGCCACCATCGCGCTATGAGTACGCTTGCCATGGACGCTCCCCATCACCCGGCGTGTGCTACTTTGCACGACACGCGCTATGTCCGGCCGCGAGAGTTGTAAAGCCGGCGCGATGCCGAATACGATTGCGGTAGCGAAGGCCAAGCCGGCGCTGAACAATAGAACCGGCAGGTTCATCGCGATAACCGATTCTGCCGGGAAAGCGCTGGACGGCAGCCAGGCGATGATGAGCGCAATGCTCTTCCAGGCGATGAGGATTCCTAGCGCAGTGCCGGTTACGGCGATCGCGAGAGACTCGGTGAACAACTGCCTCACGATTCGGCCGCGCCCGGCTCCCAGCGCCGCGCGAATCGCCAGCTCATGCTGCCGTTGTGCGCCGCGCGCCAACAGCAGGATTGAAACATTACCGCATCCAATCAGCAAGAGGGACGCAACCGCGCCGAACAGGAGATAAAGCGTCGGTCCAAGCGGCTTCGCATAGAGCTCGATGATGCTCCGCAGATTCACCCGGAATGCATCGGGAAACCGGGTCGGCGACTCCTTGGCGAACCGTTCCAGCACAGGCTGCAACTCGGCGTTCGCCCGTTCCCGCGAGATCCCGGGGCGGAGTTTGATCGTCACACCAAAACCTATATTGGGATCCAGGGTGAACTTGAGCGGCAGGTAGATATCTGCTTCGCGCCAGCGAAAGCGCGGCGGCATCACCCCCACGATCCGATAGGGCTTCCGTACCAGTTGAATCGTTCGCCCAACAACGTCCGGATCCGCGCCATAATATCGTTGCCAGAACCGGTAACCGAGCACCACCACGCGTTCAGGCTCCTTCCCCGGTGGGGCATCCGAGGGAACCAACCACCGCCCCTTGAACGCGGGCGTGCCCCAATGATTCGGAGCGTTTGGAGTAACGTAAGTTGCAACTACGTCTTCGGGAAGATCACCGTCGGTCGTGGTGAGGTTCCATCCATCTTCTCCAACCACGCTTTCAATCGCCGAAAGCTGGCGAACGCGCTCGATCTGCGGCCCGGTGAGTCCTGTATTCCGATTATTTCCTGCCTTGTCCTTGAGCGCGATCGCCATGATTCGTTCCGCGCCTGGATAGGGAAAGGGATTGATCAGCACCGCAAAGATCACGCTGAAGACCGCGCTGGTTGCGCCGACGCCTAGCGCAAGTGAAAGGACCGCGGTCAAGGTGAATCCCGGACGCCGCGCGAGTTCGCGCGCCGTATAGTGCAGATCGGACGCGACTGAGTGCATCATTTTGATTGGACTCCCTCCCCGCGCCGGTGTTAGGCGGCGAGAAATCCCTTCACCCCTCACCTTTGTCAATTGCCACTTTTACGGCGCTGTGTGGCAGAACGAATGAGCAACGCCGGATGTTATGAATACCGCGACCTCCCGAAAAGGTTACAACTGCGATTCCGACAACTCTGTCACGAATCCGCCTGGCGTGTCCGAAACGGGCAGCAGTCCACAGCTTTTGGGGGACGGCGCGATGAGCGAAAGGTTCTACGGCGCGCGATGGGCGGCTGATCGTGGTGGTGTCGAAGGAGATGCAGGGCGAGCCCCGGTTTCAGGTTGCCTGGGGGCTGGAAACGCAGCAGATCTTCGGCAGGGACGTTGATGACTGGAAGCCAGGCGATGCGGTGGAGGTGGGCGAGGACACTCCAGGTGCTCCGCTGCACAAGTTGGCCGACCTCCCTCCCGGCACTTACAATGTGCAGGCGGTGCTCAACGTCTACGAGACGTTCCACCGCAAGGACGGCCGGGTATCGGGACACCAACGCCTACTACGATGAGGGGCCGTACTACGGCGGGAGCTTCGAGTTCGGCAACAACCGGCCTCACTGCTTTGTGGGCGAGATTCCAGACGGCGTGCCGATGATGACGCACTTTGTGCGACTGTTCGCGGATTACATCAGCGGCACAGCTCCGAAGGGCGCGGACGTGACGAGTTGGAAGTAGGGAATCCTCTCCCTCACGATCGCGGCTCGGTGAGGCATGGGCTCCAGGCGGGCGGAACCTTGTTTTGTCGCGGAATCTCGTTTTGTCAAGGAGGGCGCGCTCGATGCCAGCTGGGTCGAAGAACGTGGCGGATCGAGGTGGACGTGGCTGCGGGCGGTCGACATGCCAAACGCCCGCACGAGGCGTGGATTGCAGCCGATCCGTACAAGGGCGGTTTCTGCGTACTTATGACTATCACGATCACGGCCCCACAGGGACTTGAACGGTCGGCAATATTTGCTATTGACGAGGATCCGGCCGTGATCGCCGAGGGCGTTCGAAAGACATGGAAGAGTAGAGCGTTCACGCACGGGAGATGCACTCACGAACCTATCGATTTGGGTTGTCGTGATGCGGACCCGATATAAGTCGCCGCTTCTCCGGCGTGCTCTCTCACGTGAGTAAGTTCAAGTCGCTCCAGCAGTCCGTGAAGCGCTCCGCCGGAGTTACAGCGAGAAGACATACAGGACGCGGCCGGCGGCTATGGCGACGCATTGTTTGCCATCCACATTAAAGGAAATGGGATTGGCGGCGATGCCAGCGCCGGTTTGGAAATCCCAGAGCGGCTTTCCGCTTTTCGCGTCGAGGGCGAAGAAGTTGCCCTCGTCGGAGCCGGAAAAGACGAGGCCGCCGGCGGTGGACAGCACGCCGGCCCACGGGGCCGTGTGCAACTTAAACTCCCAACGCATCCGCCCCGTGGAGGCTTCAAGTGCACGGATAGCGCCAAACGGGGTTCCCTCGGGCGGTTGCGTTTCGCCTCCTCCAGCGAAGAAGGTGCCGGGTTTGTACTCCGCTTTGCGCTTGAAATAGATGGACGCGATCTCGCGGACAGCAACGTAAAGCAGGCCTTCCGCCGGGCTGTACGACGGGCTGAACCAGACAGTCGCGCCGTTAAGATTGGGCCACACCAACGTCC
>JAOAPT010000031.1 GCA_025463045.1 Candidatus Solibacter sp. | reverse complement strand
CTCGCCTAGCTTACTTACACCAATCATGAAGCTCGTTCTCTACCTTATCCTTCCCCTGGCCGTCCTCTCGCTGCTCGCGCAGCAATCGTCCTCCCCGCGGATCACGCCCGAGTTGGTCGGCGATCTGACGATGCGGAATATCACCGGGACATTCACCTCAGGGCGGATCGCCGACGTTGCCGTGGACCCGCGCAATCGCAGCGTCTGGTACGTGGCCACGGCGTCGGGCGGGCTGTGGAAGACGATCAATCGCGGCGTCACGTTCACCCCGATCTTCGACGAGGGGGGCTCGTACTCGCTGGGCTGCGTCACGGTCGATCCGAAGAATCCCGATGTCGTGTGGCTGGGCACCGGCGAGAATCAGGCGCAGCGCGCGATCGGCTACGGCGACGGAATCTACAAGAGCACCGATGCCGGTAAGACGTGGAAGAACGTCGGACTTCCGAACTCCGAGCACATCGGCAAGATTTGGGTGGACCCGCGGAATACGAATGTGGTGTGGGTCGCGGCGCAGGGTCCGCTGTTTTCCCCGGGCGGCGATCGCGGCCTTTTCAAGACGACCGATGGGGGCGCCACGTGGAATCCCTCGCTCACCATCACGGAGAACACGGGCGTCACCGATTTCGATATTGACCCGCGCAATCCCGACATCATGTACGCCGCGGCGTACCAGCGCCGGCGCACGACCAGCATCATCGTCGCCGGCGGTCCCGATTCCGGAATCTACAAGACGACCGATGCCGGCGCGCATTGGACGAAGTTGACCGAGGGCATTCCGACCGTCGATAAGGGGCGCATCGCGCTCGCCGTGTCGCCGCAGAAGCCGGAAACAATCTACGCGACTATCACCACCAATGCGCAGAACAAGCTGACCGGCATGTATCGCTCCGACGACGCGGGCGCGCACTGGGCGAAGCTCAACGACTTCATCGTGCAGGATCCCGAATATTACGGCGAGATCTTTGCCGACCCGTTCAAAGAGGGCCGCGTCTACCTGATGGATATGGCGGTCCGCGTTAGCGAAGACTACGGTAAGACGATCACCGCCGCGGGATGGCAGGTGCACAGCGACAATCATTCGCTGACCTTCGACCCGACGGACGCCAATCACCTGATCGAGGGCAACGACGGCGGGCTCTACGAATCGTACGATCACGGACGCACGTGGCGTCACTTCAACAATATTCCGGTGACGCAGTTCTATCGGGTGAGTGTGGACAATGCCCTGCCCTTCTACAATATTTACGGCGGCGCGCAGGATAACGGCTCGCAGGGCGTGCCCTCGCGGACGATCAATCGCGCGGGAATTCGCACCAGCGACTGGATGAACACGGGAGGCGGCGACGGGTTCCAATCGCGCGTCGATTACGCGGACCCGAGCACGGTGTACGCGTGCTCGCAGAACATCGGCTGCAGCCGGCTCGATCTGAAGACCGGCGTGAGCACTAACATTCGTCCCCGCTTCGGCGACGAAGATGCGAAGCTTCGCTCGCGGTGGGATCTGCCGTTTATCATCAGTCCGCATCAGCACACACGGCTATATGTGGCGGGCAATCGGCTGATGCGCAGCGACGATCGCGGGACGACGTGGAAGCTGGTGAGCGGCGATCTCACTCGCAACATCGACCGCGACACGATCCCGGTGATGGGAAGGCTGTGGGGCGCGGACGCGGTCTGGAAGAACGCATTCACGGACTCGTTCGGCACGGGCACGGCAATCGCCGAATCGCCCGTGAAGGAGGGCGTGCTCTTGGTCGGCACCGACGATGGGCTCGTGCAGATTTCCGAAGACGGCGGCGCGACGTGGCGCAAGATCGACAAAATCCCCGGCGTGCCGGAGATGACTTACGTGACGGATGTCTTCCCTTCCCCGCACGATGTGAATACGGTCTTCGTGACGCTCAACGATTTTCATCGCGGCAACTTCAAACCGTACGTGATGAAGAGCGCCGACCTGGGTAAGACGTGGGCCAGCATCTCGGGCGACCTGCCGCTGCGCGATCCGGCATGGACGATCGTACAGGATCCTGCAAACGCGAACCTACTCTTCGTGGGCACGGAGTTCGGGCTGAGTTTCACGGTGGACGGCGGCGGCCACTGGGTCAAAATGAAGGGCGGGATGCCGATCACGCCGATCCGCGATCTGGAGATTCAGGCGCGCGAGAGCGACCTGGTGGCGGCATCGTTCGGGCGCGGCTTCTTCGTGTTCGACGACTACTCGGCGCTGCGTTCGCTCACGCCGAAGATGCTTTCGCAGGATGGCACGCTGTTCGCGCCGGGACGCAAGGCGCGCGCGTATGACGAGATCGGGTACTACCGCGCGCAGGGCGACAATCTCGCGTCGCCGAATCCTCCGTCGGGTGCGCTGCTGACTTACTACCTGCGCGAAGACACTCCGGCGGGTGGAAAGACGGTGCTGACGATCGCCGATTCGACGGGCAAGCAGGTGCGTCAGTTGGACGCATCGTCGAAGGCCGGCGTGCATCGCACCCCGTGGGATCTGCGCGAACAGGCGCCGGCGGGCGCTGCAACGCCGCGTCCCACACCTCCGGTTGAAGGCGGGGACGAAGCGGCAGCGACTCCGCCTCCGGGCGGTGGACGCGGAGGGCGCGGCGCTGGTGGCGGCGGCTTCGGTGGACGCGGCTTCGGACGCTCCGGCCCGCTGGTCAAGCCTGGCAATTACACGGTCACGCTCGGACGTCTGGTAAGTGGCACGGTCACTCCGATCGGCCAGCCGCAGACTGTTGAAGTGGCGCCGCTGGAGAAATAGGCACGATCTGGCCGAATTGCTCGTAAACGCCTCCGAGCAGAAGCGTCGCTTGATTCCATTCGCGCCGATAACCTATAACACTACCGCCGGGCGCGGTAAGCTAGCCTCTATGTTTGGCAAATTACTTCTTCTGTTCACCGCGACACTCGCCGCCGCGCAACCGGTAGTTGTCCGCACCTCCACGCTGATCGATGGCAAAGGCCACGTTCTCAAGAATAAGGAACTCATCATAGACGGCGGCAAGATCATTCGGATCGCCGACGCAAAGCAGAAGCCCACCATCGATCTCACGGGGCTGACTGTGATGCCGGGCTGGATCGACACGCATATCCACGCGACCTGGTACTTCAATAAGGAAGGGAGATACGAGGCCGGCGGCCGTGGGTCGAAATCCACTCCGCAGCAGGCGGCGCTCTACGCGGCGGCGAATCTTTACGCGACCCTGATGGGCGGGTTCACGACCGTGCAGAGCGTCGGGGCGGAGCTCGATGGCGACCTGCGCGATAGGATCGCCGCCGATACGCTCGCCGGTCCGCGACTGCTGACTTCGCTGCGTGCCGTCAATGAGAATACGGGCGATCCGGCGGCGATCCGCGCGTATGTACAGAAGATGAAGGCGGACGGCGCGGACCTGGTGAAGATCTTCGCGACGGCCAGCATACGCGACGGCGGCAAGATGACGATGACCGCCGAGCAGCTCAATGCGGCGTGCGGCGAGGCGAAGCTGCAAGGGCTCCGCTCGATCGTCCACGCGCATTCCTCCGACGGCGCGCGTGCGAGTGTCATGGCGGGCTGCACGGCGATCGAGCACGGCACGTTTCTGGACGACGCGACACTCGAACTTATGGCGCAGCACGGCGTGTACTTCGATCCGAACTTTCTCGTGCTGCATAACTATCTGGATAACAAGGCCAAGTTTCTGGGCATAGGCAACTATACCGAGGAGGGCTTCGCCGCGATGGAAAAAGGGCTGCCGCTGGTTGCCGAGGTGCTGAAGCGGGCTCGCAAACATCAGGTGAAAGTCGTGCTCGGCACCGATGGCGTGGCCGGCGCGCACGGCCGCAATGCGGAGGAGTTCATCTATCGCGTGCAGGACGGCGGCGACCGCGCGATGGATGCGTTGACGAGCGGAATGTCGTTGGCCGCCGAATCGCTTGGCATGGGCGGACAAATCGGTTCGATCGCGGAAGGTATGCAGGCCGACCTGGTCGCAGTAAGCGGCGATCCGCTGGCCAATATTACTGCCGTACGTCACGTCGCCTTCGTGATGAAGGGCGGAAAGGTCTACAGGTACGCGCGATGACAGGGCCGAAGATCACCGGACTCCGCGTGCGCGCGGTGCGGGTGCCGATGCAGCCGCACCAGACGGCCGGGGGCACGGTCGCCGAATCGCCGCTCGTCCTCACCGACGCGTTTACCGACCAGGGCGCGGTGGGCCACAGCATCACGTTCACCTACACGGCCGTCGCGCTGAAACCCACCGGAGACCTGATCGCGAACCTCGCTTCGATGATCGAAGGCGAGCCGCTCGCTCCCTTGGAACTCGCGCGCAAGCTGGCCGGACGATTCCGCTTGCTCGGCACGCAAGGACTGGTCGGAATGGCGCTGGCGGGAATCGATATGGCGCTTTGGGACGCCCTGGCGCGCGTGCACGGCGTTTCGCTCGCGCGTCTGCTGGGCGGCGTCGAGCGCCCCATCCCGGCGTATGGAGCGGTCGGATTCGATGGCACGAAGGCGTCCGCCGCGGGGGCGGAAGAGTGGACGAAGCGCGGCTTCACGGGGGTGAAGGCGAAGATCGGTTATCCCACGGTCGCGGGCGATCTCGACGTGATTCGCGGGATGCGCAGCGCGTGCGGCGACGGCATGGCGATCATGGTGGACTACAACCAATCGTTGGCGCCGGCGAGCGCGATCGAGCGTCTGCATGCCGTCGACGACGAAGGCCTGACGTGGATCGAAGAGCCCACGCTGGCGCACGATTACCAGGGCCACGCGGCGATCGCGCGCGAGATTCGCACGCCGATTCAGTGCGGCGAGAATTGGTGGGGCGCGCTCGATATGCGACACGCGATCGAGGCGGGCGCCAGCGATTATGTGATGCCGGACGTGATGAAGATCGGGGGCGTGACGGGCTGGCTGCGCGCGGCAGCGCTTGCGGAGACGCACGCGATCCGACTTTCGAACCACCTCTGGCCGGAGATCAGCGCGCAGTTGCTGAGCGTGACTCCGACGGCGCACTGGCTGGAATACGCGGATTGGTGGAATCCTGTGATTGCAGACCCATTGCGGGTGGAAAAGGGAATGGCGGATTGCAGCGGCGTGATCGGCACGGGTGTCGAGTGGAGGGAGAGCGCGGTGGAGAAGTATCTGTGCTGAAAAGCGCGCTCCGTTATCAGTGCCGCGCGTGCAAGCAAGCGGGCCACCGCTCCGTAACCGTCGCGGCTCGGATGACTCCCTTATGGGCGCGGATCGGATGAGGTGTTTGCGTCGAGAGACGATGAGGAACGATCACGACGCAGTTGATCCAGCACGACGTCCCACGACTCATGGCCCGGATCGATCACGGCGAAGTGGTTGGCGCCGGAGATCTCGATGACCTGGCCGGGAAAGCCGCGGGCCAAATCAACGGGGACGATGTCGTCCGCGTCGCCGTGAATCAGGGTGCGCGGGACGGGCGTGGGGCGTGCCGGGTCGGCGTACGCGTAGCGTTGCGCAAACTCCGTGGGTGAACCGCCGAGGAACTCGCCGACGGCGCAATTGCTCAACGCCAGCGAATGAGCCAGATGCAAGTTGGCGACTGCGGCAAGGCCAATCGCGCGCGTCAGATCTGGGATCTCGGCGGCGACCCAGAGCGCCAGGTGCCCGCCCGCCGAATGTCCGAGCACGACGGTGCGCGCCGCGTCGCCAGCGTACTCCCCGGCACGTTCGCGTGCGAAGGCCACGCCGCGCTTCACATCTTCGAAGGTGCCCGGCCATCCGCCGCCGGGTTCGCCGACGCGCCGGTACTCGAGATTCGCCACCGCAAACCCGGTCGCCGCGAGCGCGTTGCAGAAATCCGCGGCATGATTCAGACCGTATCGCACCCGCCAGAATCCGCCGTGGATCATGACTGCGAGCGGACGTACGCCCGCAGCCGCCGATCGGTAGAAATCTACGAAATTGCTGGGCGAATCGCCATAAAAGTGTCGGCTTTCAGACGGCATGCTCCAGCGTACCCCGCCTAGAATGGCGACAGGTATCACATATGTCTGAGTCACATATCAATCGCCGTACTGTCCTGGGCGGGCTCGCCGGACTAAGCACTTCCGGCCTCGCTCAAAACGCATCATCCGGAATGCCCACACGGACACTCGGCCGTACCGGAGAGAAGGTCTCCTGCATCGGGCTCGGCGGGTATCACATCGGCAAGCCGAAGCTGACCGACGACGACGCGATCAAGCTGATGCGCTCGGCAATCGATCGCGGAATTACGTTCATGGACAACTCGTGGGACTACAACAATGGCGCGAGCGAAATCCGCATGGGCAAAGCGCTGCGCGACGGCTACCGGCAGAAGGTCTTCCTGATGACGAAGATCGACGGGCGTACGAAGGACGCCGCGGCGAAACAGATCGACGAATCGCTGCGCCGCCTGCAGACCGACCATCTCGACCTGGTGCAGCATCACGAGATCATCCGCTTCGACGATGCCGATCGCATCTTCGCACCGGGCGGCGCGCAGGAAGCGATGCTCGATGCGAAGAAGGCGGGTAAGCTTCGCCACATCGGTTTCACCGGACACAAGGATCCTCACATCCACCTCTATATGCTCAGCATGGCCGATGCACACGGATTCCAACCCGATACGGTGCAGATGCCGCTCAACGTGATGGATGCGCATTTCCGCAGCTTTGGAAAGCTGGTGCTGCCGGAGCTTGTGAAGCGGAACGTCGGCGTGCTCGGGATGAAGAGCATGGGAGACGCCGTGATCCTCAAAAGCAAGGTGGTGTCGCCGATCGAATGCCTGCACTACGCGCTGAACTTGCCGACGTCGGTAGTGATCACGGGGATCGACAGTCCGCAGATTCTCGACCAGGCCCTCGAAGCGGTACGGACTTTCAAGCCAATGAGTGCGCAGGCAGTGTCGCAGCTGCTCTCAAAAACCAAGGCAGTGGCCGAGCACGGCGAGTACGAATTGTTCAAGACCAGCCAGCATTTCGACTCCACTGCGCATCATCCGGAATGGCTCGGAGAGGAAAGTTCCCACGTGAAAGAACTGACGCAAGGGGAGTAATCCGGTCCGGTTCGCCCGCGCGCCGCGTGTAGGTTGACAGAATTAGTGAAAGTTCTTGACAGGTTCTTGAAAAAACAGTTAGTGAAATAATCCTGCGTCGCGCAGAATCGACTGGCGTGTAAGCGACCGCGTCATCTACCGTGTCCTCGTTCGCTGCCGTGCTCTTCTAAACTGCGCATATAGAGACAGGCTGGCAGGGAAACCTATTTGGGTGAACCATGCGACGAGTCCGTGCGAATTCTCGGCACTCTGACAATGGTTCGAAATAACGTCTGGGAATTGGCTTGCCCCCAGCGGCGAGACCGGTCAGCTAGGGCGTGCGCCTCAGCCATTCCGGAATGCTTTCGCCGTGAGAGAGCGACAACAGGTTGCTTCAAGATCCGCCATCCCTCATCCGCGTTGCCGTGGCCCTTTCGCCGAAGATCACGTTACTCCTGCCGCAATGCCACGATCGGTTCGACCTTCATTGCGCGTCGCGCGGGAAAGCAGCAAGCCGCGACGGCGACAGCGATCAGCAATAACGACACCGTAATGAAGGTCAACGGATCGGTGGGAGTAACGCCGAACAGCAGACTCGATCCCGCTTGACCCAGCCACAGGGCTCCAACCAGCCCGAGCACCAATCCGATCAGACTCAGTTTCAATCCCTCACCGACAATCATGCGAAAAATCTCCCCGACCTGCGCGCCCACAGCCATACGGATGCCGATCTCATGCGTGCGCATGGCGATCGAGTACTGGATCAGCCCGTAGATCCCGATCGCCGCCATCAGCATCGCGGCGACGGAGAACCCGATCAGAAGCGAGGTCTGGAAGCGACGCTCGGTGAGAAAAGCGTCAAGCTGGTTTTCCAGTGTCGCCACTCCATAGACCGGTGCATACTTTTCCACGCGACGCACGGCAGCCTGAACCGCCCCCGTAATCGAAAGCGGGTCAACCATGGACGTTCGGACGAGGAGAATCGCGCGCCGGGGAGGATTCTGCGCTAGGGGCTCGAACATCTGCGGGATTGGTTCCTTCTCGAGTCCCTGGCGGCGCATGTCGCCCACAACTCCGACTATCGTAAACCACTGACTGCCGGAATCCTCAGAACCGAGCTTGAACCTCTTGCCCACTGGATCGCGCCCGGGCCACATCTGGCGCGCCATGGCCTCATTGATGATGGCCACTGGCGGGGAATCAGAGCGATCCGCGTCTGAAAAGAAGCGGCCTCTGAGTAAAGGAGTCCCGAT
>JAOAPT010000028.1 GCA_025463045.1 Candidatus Solibacter sp. | reverse complement strand
GGTCGAAGCCGAAATCGTCGGAGACTTCGAGCATGCGCGAATACTCGTCGGGGTAGGCAGACATCATCCCGAGAGTGCCGAGATTGTGCAGCAGTCCAGCCGTATAGGCGCTTTCGCGTTCCATATGTGCGAGGCGCGCGGCCTCTTCGGCGAGCAGCGCCGTAACCAGGCTGTGAATCCATACCTTACGGAGCGCCGTAACCTTTGCCGAAACGCGCACCATGCGATTCACCGCGACCAGCGTCGCCATGGTCTTCACGCGTTCCGTGCCCACGACTCCGATCGCGGAAACCAGGCTGGTTACCTTGCGGCGCAGGCCGAAGAGGGCCGAATTGGCGAAACGCAGCAGTTCGGCGGAAAACGAAGGGTCCATCTTAACCAGGCCGCTGAGCTCACGGACATCGACATCTTCCTGGCTCGCCATGGCCATGATCCGGCCGGCGATGGCAGGAAAGGGCGGCAGCAGCCGCAGTGCCCAGGGCGCCTGGGGACGGACAAGGGTTTCGGTCATCTCACACTCCAAGCCGATTATCGGCAGAGAGCGAGCGAAGGTTTAGGCCAGAGACTTCTGCATCTTAATAAAGTGACAGGGAAGTTTGGTCGGAGCCCCGGGTGTGAACTCCTCGGTGCCTGCTTCGCGATAGCCGAGCTTGCCGTAGAACGCCGGCAATTCGGCGCGCAGGTTCACGATCCGCAGGTCCATGAAAGTACAACCGTGTTCGCGCCCATACGCCTCGGCGGCGACGATCAGCGCCCTGCCGATGCCGCCCTTTTGCCGCGCCGGATCGACGCTGAGCAGGCCGAAGTACGCGCGATCTCCGCGCAATTCGACGTAGATGCAGCCCGTCATGTCGTCAGTGACCAGGAAGACGCCGCGCTCGAAATAGTGGAGCACATCATCGAGACTGACGCGATCGCCGTCCACGAAAAAGCCCTCGGCGGGGTTGAACGCGGCGTTGATCACGCGCATGATTTCCCCGGCTTCCTGCACTCCTGCCTCGCGCACCGTCACGGTCTCGCAAGCGCCTTTCCCACAAGCTTCGGCACACTCGGCGAATCGGCGAATTCAAACCCCGAGGCGTAGGCCAGCTTGAGAATCTTCACCATCTTTTCGAAGTTGATTTTCTCCACCGTGTCGCTGATCTGGTGATAGTCGGGATGGAACCCGGTGAACCACCAGACGGCCGGGATGTCGTGCAGCAGGAACGGGTACTGATCGCTGCGGAACAGCACCTGGTTCGACGCATCGCGATCCCATTTGTAATTCAGTTTGAGCCCGACCATTTCGTTAGAGCGCTCGACGACGGCGCGGTAATCGGGACTGTAGTGCGTGCCGATCAGCCCCAGCTCATTAGACGTGTCTGGCGATATTTCCGTTTGGACGCGCGGATCGGCCGCCTCATTCCGGCCGATCATGTCGAAGTTGATTTCGGCGCGAGTAGTGGTCAGCGGGCGTAGCGGGTGCGCTGCATAGTGATAGGCGCCAAGCAGGCCGCGCTCCTCGGCGGCGAACACGATGAAGAGCAGGGAGCGTTTCGGCTTCACAGGATTGAGCGCGAAGGCGCGCGCCAGCTCGACCACCCCGACCGTGCCCGACCCGTTATCGTCGGCGCCGTGCAGAATGCCGAGCGGGCCGATGCCGTCGTGATCAAAGTGGCCGCTGAAGATGACCGTCTCGGCTTTCAGTGTGGGGTCGCTGCCCTCGATCAGCCCGGCGACGTTGTATGAGTTGGCGCGGCGGCGCTCGCTGAGTACCGGGTGTAGTTCGACGGTCACGCCGGGGATCGCGAAACTCATCGGAGCGGGCTTGGCGTCGATCGCGCTCTGCACTTCTCCGGCCTTCTTTCCCGCGGCGGCGAAGATTCCGGCGGCGACCTCCGCAGTGATCGTAAATGTGGGGATCGCGGGTCCGCCTTCGACCAGCGCTTCGCTCGGAATCCGCGGGCGCGTCTGCCCCTGTGCGCCGCCGCGTCCGCCCCGACCGCCGGCCCCCTGATGATTGTTCGGATCGATCATCGAGAGAATGCCGATCGCGCCGTGGCGCTGCGCATTCAGCGCCTTGGACGTCGCGTTCGTGTAGCGCGTGTTGCCTTTGCCGTTGAACACGGAGCTCTCGTCGTTCTCCTGCGGCTCGTGATTGAGGATGAGGACGATCTTGCCCTTGACGTCGATGCCGGCGTAATCGTCGTAGCCCAGTTCGGGCGCGGTGATGCCGTAGCCCGCGAAGACTATCGCGCCCGCGACCGTCACTTCGTTCGAGAAGTTGGCGATCGCGTCGGGCGCGTGGAACGTCTCGCTCTGCGCGCCCTTGCGCACCACGAGCGCGGTCGCCGCGCGATCCACGGTGTATTCGATCAGCGGCACGGGCTGCAGATAGCTATCGCCGACCATCGGCTTCAGCCCGGCCTTGGCGAACTGACTGGCAATCCACTGGATCGCGACTTCGCTTCCGCGCTCGAGCGAGCGGCGGCCTTCGAGCGCGTCGGACGAGAGAAACGTAAGGTCGGCCTTGAGGCGCGCCGCCTGAATCGAATCGAAGCCCTCGGCGATGCGCGACTTCGTCTGCTGCGCGCCGAGCACCGACGCGAGCAGCAACACTCCCAGGATTCGCATTCAGAAATGTTACCGCACGATGGTGTTCCCCATCCGTTCGTCGGAGAACGCCGTGCGATCGCCTGGGTGCTTGCCGGGAGCGGGCAGCAGGCGCGCCGCCAGCGGCTTGCGCCACTTCCACGCGAGCGATGCGACGTCGCCCATGATGCGCGCGAGGCGCTCTTCCGTGATGTCGCCGGGCAGCGGAATCGTATCCAGTCCGCCGGCGCAGACCGCCGAGTAAGCGAGCAGCGAATCCATCGTGTACGTGCCCTCTTCCCACCGCTTGCCGAGCACCGCGTCCTCGAGCACCGGCACCATCAGGCCGGAGTACCCGACCTGCTTGACGGGCGTCGATTGCACGGCGCGTGTGATTACGCTCGCCGCCGTCATCGTGCCCGGCGAGCCGAACGGCGCTCCGATGAAGTTCTCGATGGCGCGTCCGATGGAGACTTCGCCGAGCGGGGCGGGAGTCGGATCGATGCCGGCGTACGTCCACTTGCTCGCCGCGGCGATGCGCACCGCCGCCGCTTCAGCGCGCAATAGATGTTTGGTTAGCGCTTCGGCAAGCTTGCTCTCGGCCGGCCCGGGCTCGTGATACTGCGCGAAGACTTCGGCGACGACGTTGGCACTCTCCAGTCCCACGGCGAACGTCTTGCCCGGCCCATCGTGCCACGCCGCCGGATAGAACGGGGTGTACGGTTTGATCATCGCCGCGGTGGCGAAATTGAGATTGCCCGCGCCGTTGGGACTCTTCGCGGCGACGGCCTTCACCAGGCGCGCCGCCTCGCGGATCGACTTCCAGTGAATCCCGTTCTCCGCGGCGACAATCATGCTGCCGTTGATCTTCGTGGTGGCGAAGACGTCGATCGCGAGATCGACCGTGGCGCGGTCGTCGTCCTCCGTGAGTTGCACTGCGCCGAGATTCGCGGTGAAGCCGAGCTTCGCCGCGAGATCGCCGTACTTGTGCAGCAGTGCGACGGCGTCGGCGTGCGTCATCCCACGCGTATAATCGGCCAGGGGCTGGGTCACGACGCGGATCGTCTCGACTTCGAAGCCCGACGATTTGTACTCCTCGCGCGCCTTGTTCAGGAACGCGACCGTCTCGCCGACCTGCGCCTCCATGTGGGCCGCGTCGATGCGGATGAACGCGGTGATCGCGCGCACCTTGGGCTTGGCCTGGGCGAACGCGAACGAGGTGAGGGCAAATGAGAGGGCGAGTATTTTCCGCTGCATGGGACGTTTATACCACGCGCCCGCTGCTACAATTGCGGCTACAGATTGAAGCATCCACTCCTGGGTCCCCTGGCCGCCATTGCCGCGGGCATCCTGGTCTTCCGGTTCGTACCGTTCGGCCAATTTGAAATTCTCGCTGGCATCGGCGCCTTTCTATTCCTCGGCATCCTCGCCCTCCGGCGCGGAGCAAGAACGCTGGCCGGAGTGTGCTGCCTGCTCGGGCTGTTCTTCGCCGGAGCGTTCGATGCGCGGCTGCACCTTCCCGCACCTCCGCCCGAGATCGAGGCAACGGGACGGGAAGTGGTGATCGTCGAGGGGTGCGTCGTCGAGCCGCCGGCCGTCTCCGGTGAGCGCGAGCGCTTTCTCCTCGAACTCGATCGCGACGCCCGCGCGCAGGTCACGCTGTATGTCAAGCCCGGGCAATCGCTGCCCGCGCTGCATTACGGGCAGAAGATTGAGCTCGATGGCAAAGTGCGCCAGCCGCGCAATTTTGGCAATCCCGGTGCGTTCGACTATCGAAACTTCCTCGCGCGCCAGAAAATCTTCTGGACCGTCTCCGCCGCGGCGGGCGACGTGCGCATTCTGCCCGGTAGCTGCGGATCGCCCTTCCAGAAGGCGGTGATGGACCTGCGCGCGGTGGCGCTCGCCCGAATCGACCGGCTGTATCCGGGCGACCCGTACCAATCGGGGATGATGCAGGCGATCCTCATCGGGCAATCCTTCCAACTCCAGAAGGTGTGGACGGAGCAGTGGCGCTCCACCGGGACGTTTCACGCGATCGTGATTTCCGGAACGCACGTCGCCGTGCTCGCGGCGTTCTTCCTTTTCCTGCTGCGCATCTGCTTCGTGCCTGAAAGCATCGCGCTGCTGGTGACGGTGCTGGCGGCTTGGCTCTACGCGCTGGTCGCCGGCTGGCAGGCGCCGTGCGTGCGTTCGGCTGCGGGCCTCACGCTGTTCATGATCGCGGGGTATTTCTATCGCCAGCGGCGGATCATGAATCTGCTGGCCGCGGTCGCGCTCGGGTTTCTGCTCTTCGATCCCGATCAGCTTTTTGACGCGAGCTTCCAGCTGACCTTCCTCGCCGTCGGATTTCTCGGGGCGTTCGCTGCGCCGGCGATCGCCGCCACCTCCGGCCCGCTCGCCGACGGCCTGCGCGAACTCTCGGACACCGGGCGCGATCTGCACATCGAACCGCGTGCCGCGCAGTTCCGCATCGAGATGCGCCTGCTCGCGGAGACGCTACGGGTCCCTTCGTGGATGGTGACTGCGCCGGCGCGTGCGGCGTTCTTCGTCTACGAAATCGTGCTCACTTCGGCCGTCGTGCAACTGGGGCTTGCGCTGCCGATGGTGGTCTACTTTCACCGACTCGGATTCTCCGGACTTTCGGCAAACGCTTTCGTAGTGCCGCTGATGGGACTCGTGGTGCCGGTTGGCTTCGTCGCCATTTTCACCGGATGGGGTTGGGTGGCGCGCCTCGCCGGCGGACTGCTCTGGGCGTCGCAGAAGGTGGTCTGGTATCACGCGAACCTGGAGCCGAACTGGCGGATTCCGACGCCGCCCGTGTGGCTCGCGGTCGCGCTCGTGGCAGCGCTGATTGCCGCTGCGATCTGGCGCGCGCGCTGGAGCGTCGCGCCGGTGGCCGTGCTGCTCGCGCTGCTCCTCTGGCATCCCTTCGCGCCCGATACGCGCCCCGGACAACTCGAGTTAACGGCCATCGATGTTGGCCAGGGCGACAGCCTGCTGGTGGTCTTCCCCGATGGCAAGCGCATGCTGGTGGATGGCGGCGGAATCCCGGCCTTCGGCAGAGTCGCGCGCTCGCAGCTCGATATCGGCGAGGATGTCGTCGCGCCCTACCTGTGGGACCGCGGCATTCGCACCGTGGACATCGTCGCGCTCTCGCACGCGCATGCGGATCACAGCGGCGGGCTCGCGTCGCTGATCGCCGATTTCCATCCACGCGAGGTGTGGACCGGCGTCACTCCCGAAAGTCCCGAGTGGGAGGCGGTGCGCGTGAAGGCGGTCGCGGTTGGCGCGAAGATCGTCCCACTGCGCGCTCCGGCCCGCTTTGCATTCGGCGGCGTGAGCATCGATGTGCTCGCCCCTACCGCCGACTATCTGCCCTACGACACGCCGAAGAATAACGATTCGCTCGTGATGCGCGCGAGCTTCGGACTTCGCAGCTTTCTGCTCTGCGGCGATGTCGAGCGCGGGATCGAACAGCAGATGGTGTGGACCAACCAGGTGGCGCCTGCCGATGTGCTGAAGGTCGCGCATCATGGCAGCCGGACCAGCAGTACGGAGGAGTTCCTGAGCGCTGTGCAGCCCGCCTTTGCGCTGATCTCGGCGGGCTTTGAAAACAGCTACGGCCATCCGCACCCGACGGTCGTGCGACGCCTCGAGGATCATCACGCCACGGTCCTGCGTACCGATCGCGACGGCCTGATCACGATCCGCACCGATGGCCGCCGCATTGCAGTCGAGACTCACGCCGGTTTGTTCAGCGCGAGGTAGATCTCGCGCTTGAGTTATCAATCCGAGCCGCGACCGTCAGGAAGCGGTGGTCCTCCTCATGCTCACCGCTCCGTTGGATCAAGCACGCGATTCGAAATCAAGCACGCCGCGCTGATCAACCATTCGCCTTCCTCAGCCACAAATAGCAGTGATTCCCGATGCGGCCCGCGCGCGACGTGCGCAGGAGCAGCAAATCCAGATAGCGCAGTGGAAACAAGAGCCAGCCGAGCGTGAAGTGCGCGCCGACGCGCCACCATCGCCACGGAAGAAGACACTTCGCGTACTCCAGAACGAAGACCAGTAGCGTCGCTGTCGGCCCGGTGCGCCAACCCTCGGCGACCACCTCAAGCCCGGGCACGAGTTCCTTCAGCCCGTCCGGCGTGAAGCGGCGGTAATCGCGGGGATACTCGTGGAACGGATGGCAGAATGGCGTAACCAGGTGCAGATAACCACCGGGGGCGAGCACCCGGCAGAGTTCGCCGGCCACCCGGTACGGATCGCGCACGTGCTCCAATACGGCATCGCATTCTACGCGCTGGAAAGTTGCGGACGCGAAGGGAAGTTGCTCGGCGTCGGCCGCGAGATCGACGCCCGGCATGGGGAAGAGATCCAGATTAACGTACCCGGCGACGCTCCGTCCGGCGCCGCCGATGTATAGATTCCAGCGGCCCAGCGGAAAATCCGTGGGCTCGCGCGGATTCATCACGAAGAGCGCCGGCGGCTCGAGCAGGCGGCGCAGAAAGCCGCGAGCTTCCCGCGCACGGTAGCGTTGCTCAAGGGCGGTCGTATTCATCGCGGCCTTTACTTGGCTGCGGGCAAGAGCTTCAAATTTGAGGGCAGGGTAAAGAGATCGTCCTTCAACCCCTTGTTGATCTGCACCGACTCCGAATAGATCTCGTACAGCTTTTCGCCGTTGCGCTGCCGCCGGATGCTCATCGGCCACATCACGCCGCCGCCGATGTTGCGGTACTTGGCGAACAGAGTTTCCTCGCTGTCGAAATCCTTGTAGTCTGGGTTGCGCCGCTTCAACGTCTGGCGCACCGGAAGCTTCGTCGACTGGCTGAAGTACACGGTCACCGTCAACCCGTTGGCGTCGGTGATGTCGACGATCTCCACCGGCAGGTTCTCGTAGAGGTCGGAGCCGCGGGAGTAGAAGTCCATACCGGGCTCCTTCAGCCGCTGGCGCAGAATGTAGAAGATGTTGCGCAGCGTGCCGTCGCGCCAGTTCTCGTATCGCTTGGGTTCGAGAGGCCGCGCGCCGCGGAAGGTGATCTCCCAGCCGCCCTGTTCGTTGAAGAGGATGCCCGCGTATTCGTCTTTGCCGAAGTTCTGCCGCTCACGGACCGAAATCTTACCGGGTACGGGAGCCAGATAGCGTGTATAGATTTTCGCGATCGAAAGACCTTCGAGCTTCTCGCGATAGAACGAGTAAGCTCGCCCCGATTCCACGCGATCCTGCATCGCCAGGTAAGCGTCGCCGCCAACAGCCTTGAGTGCCTCTTCGACGACGCGCTTCCCGCGCTGCTGTGCAGTTTCGGCGGCTCCCGCGGCCGCCACGGCAATCGAAAGGAAGATCGATGCGGTGAGTTTCATTGCGGTCTCTTGGCAAGCTCGGCCGGCTTGATTCCGGCGTTCATCTTGTACTCGTTCACCACCACGTCCGCGAACTTGCGTCCGGCCTGGTTGATGGCGAACTTGAAGGGAATCTTGATGCCCGCGATATCGCGGAAATCCTCGTATACCTCTTCGGTGTAGATCGGCGGGCCGGCCGCCTGGGGCGTGTCGTAGCTGATCTTGCGCGGCAGTCCGGTCTGCGTGTCGATTTCCACGCTGCACACCTGACCCGTTGCGTCGCTGATCTGAAGCGTGGTGTCGTCGATCGCATTGATCGTGCGCCCTTCCAGCCGGTCGCTCAGGAACAGCCGGAAGTAGATCCGGAAGAGATCTCCGAAAACCTGCTTCGCCTGCGATCCGGCAAGCGCGCCCCAACCCTGGGGAGTGTAGATCCAGCCGATTTTGCCGTCGGTGTATGCGGCCACCGCTCCGGACGGCAGGACGCTGTCCTGACGAAATACGGTGGGCGAGACCCAGCGGTCGGTCTGCGTGATCTTCGAACCGCCGAGCGATTGGATCGCGGGGTCGATCTGGTATTGCGCCACCATGCTGTAGTCGCGAACCGCGGCCAGCCGGTCTGCGCCGCCGATCGCCGCCTGTGCCTTCTGCAGCATCTGTTTGCCCTGCGCCAGGCTGGTATCGGTCGATTCGGCCAGCTCGCCTTTCGGCTGGGGAATCGTGATATCGAGCTTCGTCACCGGACCGAGGCGCTCGAGCGAATCGCCGAACAGCATCGGGCTGCCGCTGACCACGATCGTGAGGTTGGCGGGAACGATCGACGCCTTCGCGGCGCGCAAAATATCCGCGCGCGTGACCGCGAGCAAAGCTTTCTGCCGCTCCTGAATGTAATCCTTCGGGTAGCCGTAATACTCGAAACCGAGGAGCGTGCTGAAGATCTTCGCTTTCGAATCGGTCTCGGCAATGGCCTTCGCCATCGCGGTCTCGCGTGCCAGCCGCAGTTCGTCTTCCGTGACTTCGGCGGTGCGCAGGCGCTCCAGTTCTTCCTGAACGATCTTGATCGTCTCCAGGATAGAGATGCTGCGCGTGCTGCCGGTAAGCTGAAACAGGCCCTGATGATCGGGAGCTACTCCCCAGGTCACGCGGATCTCCGAAGGCGATCCCATCTTGACGCGCGAGCGTTCGACCAGCCGGCCGCGCGGGCCGCCCAGAATAAACGTGGCGATCTCCAACGCCGCCGAGTCCTTGTCCCTATGCTGTCCGCCGAGGTGGCCGATCGTAAAAGTTGCCTGGGTGGCGTCCTTCTTCTCGGCCAGGAAGATGCCGGGTGAGGGCGCGATCTTGACCTTCGGGAACTCCGGCACGGGCTTCTGCTGGACGGTCCAATCGGCGAACATCGCCTCCAGCGTGGCTTTCATCTTCCCGCTATCGAAATCCCCTTGCACCCCAAAAATGAGATTCGCCGGGAAGAAATAACGCTGGTAGAAATTGCGCACATCGCCGCGGGTGATTCGGTCCAGCGTGCCGTATTGGGCATCCCAGCCGAACGGCGTATCCTTGCCGTAGACCAGGCCGCGCATTTCGCGCGTGGTGATCGTTTCCGGACTGTCGTTGCGGTGGCCGACGGCGGTGCGCACCTGGCCGCGGGTCGATTCCAGCTTCTCTGAACGGAATCCGGGCTGGGTCAGCATTTCCTTCAAGAGCACGAGCACGCGGTCGGTGTTTTCCTTCAACGTGATGAAGGTCACCGTCCCCTGCGATTCTCCGATCGAGCTATCGATCACTGCGCCCAGGGCCTCCAGCATGTCGTCCAACTGCTCGCCGGTTTTCAGCGCCGTGCCACCGGCGCGCAGCAGAGTCCCGGTGAGTTGGGCGAGACCGATTCGTTCCGGCGGATCGAACAGGCTCCCGGTTCGGACGAGCACGCTGCCGGTCACTACCGGAAGCTCGTGGTCTTCCAGCAGACAGACCTTCATGCCGTTAGGCAGCGTGAAGGTGGTGAACGCCGGAATCTGTACCGTGCGCGCAGGCGGGTACTTGAGATCTTTCGGACCGGGGGCAGTCGCGGGCGCCGCCGTCGCGCCCCTGCCGCGTCCAGAGCCCGGAGCTTCCGGCGCGACCGCCGTTCCACCGCGCCCGCCCTGTGTGGCGGGCCCGGGGGCGGCAGGTCCGGGGGCGGCAGGTCCGGCGACGGCTGGATCGGTTCCAGGCAGGGTGGGGGCTTTCTGGGCCAGCCCAACGGCACAGATCAGTAGCAGGAGGCCGAGTGATCTTCTCATTGCGCACCTCCGGTCTTGCGTGGCGCCGGCTGTCTGACAGGGGAAACAAGATTGGATTGGCCGGGCTGCACCGTGTATACGGTTGTGCGGCCGGTTGCGACCAGGTACTTGGTCGCAACGCGCTGAATCGCGTCCGGCGTCACTTTGTCCAGTTCGGCGACGGCGGTGAACATCTTCCGCCAGTCCCCGTATTGCCCCTGGTGAATCGCGAGCAGCGAGGCCATGCCATCGCTGGCGGCAAGCCGCCGGAGTAAGATGATGCGCAGTTGCGCTTTGGCGCGGGCCAGCGATTGCGCATCGATTTCCATATTCTTAAAGCGGTTGAGAAAGTCGTCCAGCCCGAATTGCGCTTCCTCGAGCGTGCGGCCTTGTGCCGGCACGAGGACAAAGACCATCAAATTCGGGAAACGACCCGCCGGGAAAGTGGCACCGGCCCGGGCCTGGATCGCGAGGTGTTTCTCCTGTACCATCTCGCGATACAGCAATCCGGTGTTGCCCTGCGACATCAGGAACTGGATGATGTCGAAGACCAGATCGTCCTTGTCATCCTGGCTTGGCCGCTTATACCCGACCGCGAGCAGGGTCGGTCCAGGAGCCTCGAGGACCACCGTCCTGGGCCCTTCCTGCACCGGTTCGTCGGCATGAACCAGCGGCGGAGAGGGCTTTGCGGGCATCGGCCCGAAATAGCGTTCGGCCATCTTCTTGGCCTCGACCGGGTTCAGGTCCCCGACCATCGCAATGCTGATGTTTCCCGGAGTGTAATACCGGTCGAAGAATTCCTTGGCGGCGTTGCGGCGCAGGTTCTGTATGTCGCCCGTCCACCCCAAAATCGGATTTCTGTACGGATGAACCTTGAAGGCTGCAGCCAGCAGTTCGGCGAAAAACTTGTTTTGAGGATTGCTTTGTAACTGCGGTTGGTACTCCGCCGCCTGGGCATCGCGCTCGACGTAGAAATCGCGGAAGACCGGGTGAAGCAGCCGCTGCGATTCCATCAGAAACCAAAGTTCGATCCGGTTGGAGGGCAGGGTGTAGGAATAGCTCGTGGCATCGACCGTCGTGGAGGCGATCCGGTTCGTCGCGCCATTCTCGTCCAGAATCCGGGTATACTCGCCCGGTTGGCCGAAACGTTTCGCGCTCTCGGCGGCCAGGCGCGCCTGACTGCGCACCATATCGACCCTGGTCGAATCGGTCTTCGCCCCTTTGTTCGCCTCCGCTTCAACGCGATCCCACGCTTCCTCGACCGCATCGAGGGATTTCTTCTCCGCCGCCCAGTTCGACGTGCCGATGGTCTCCGTGCCTTTGAATGCAACCCGTTCGATCATCCGCGCCATGCCGGTCTGCCCCGCCGGATCGTCCGCCGACCCGGCGTTCACGAAGGTATGGAAGGAAACGATCGGCGCCTCATGGCGCTCCAGCAAAACGAAGTGCAGGCCGTTGGGCAGCGTGAACTCGGTAACCCGTTTTTCGAACTCCTTCAGATCCTGCGATGGCGCACACAGCGCCCCGAGCAGAAGCATAGAGGAGAAACGCAGACATCGCACGATTGAACAGCTCCTTCGGCAAATTACAAATAGCCGGCAAATAAAGATAGCCGCGACCGGGAGACCGCAGCCGTACTCTAGAGGATACCAAGCCCGCCAATTCAGGAGTCCCATTTACCTCCAACGATAGCGGCGGGGGATAGCCCCGCAGTACCCCCCAGGTACCCGTATTACTGTTGTTTTCCCAAACGCCTCCGCATAATGAACTCAGTTTTTGAATCGGGAAGGCAGGAACGGATTTCCATGATGGGTTGGGCAAAGCGCACTACGGAAGGCGATGCGATCGCCGGAGACCGCCGGCAGGATCGACGTTACGAGATTCAACTTGACGTCAAATGGAAGCTGATCCGGCGCCGTCGCGTTCTGGACACCGGCACCGGGCAGACCGTCGATATGTCCAGCGGCGGGATCCTCTTCGACGCCGGACGTCACTTGCCCGAAGGTCTCAATGTGGAGCTTTCCATCACGTGGCCTGTTCTGCTCCACAATGTCGCCCCCATGCAGTTGGTAGCCGCCGGACGGATCGTCCGGTCGTCGGGACGGCTGGTCGCGATCCAGACCGTGCAACATGAGTTTCGCACCGTGGGCGTCCAGGCCGAGCCGAAGGCCATCCCACCGCGCGCGAACCGCACGTTTCCCATCACCAGCAGTTCCGCCGCCTACGCGCTCGGCAAGTAGACTCTCATTCGCGACGCACGCAGGGCCGGCAAATAGCTGGCCGGCAGGGCGACCGCCACCCTCACCAGCGGATCGTGCGCGCTCACACCGTACGGCATCCGCGACAACGCCTGGCGCCGCGACACCCGCCAGAATTACCCGTGCGCTCTGCCGCAGCACCATCCGTACGACCTCCCCGCGCCGTGCGCCCAACGCCATCCGGATCCCGATCTCGGGCGTCCGCTGCCCCACCGAATACGCGCCAGCGTGAGGATCACGACTGCGGTAAACCCGGGATTCTTGCGCAGCGTGCGCAGACAGTAGCGGACATCTTAAAAAGAGCGTGCCCATATCGGTGCTTGGACGAGCCAAACCCCGACGGGTACCGACTCTCGGAACAAACCAGCCCCCAATCCGAGCCGCGACCGTCAGGAAGCGGTGGTCGCGTGACCACCGCTCCGTAACCGTCGCGGCTCCGATCGGAGTGTGTTCTTCAACGGAGTTCGCCACGGCCCCGTTCGAGGCCACAACAAGGCATGAAAATGCATAATCGCTTTTAGGCGCGTCATTTTCAACGGAGTTCGCCATGGCCCCGTTCGAGGCCGCAACAAGGGATGAAAATGCATGAACGCTTTTAGGCGCGTCA